>JAGVGD010000107.1 GCA_020057245.1 Thiobacillus sp.
AGCAGCGCGGGCGCGCGCAGCCAGGCTGCCAGCAGCGCGGCCACTGCCAGCGTCAGCGTCACCGAGGCCAGCGCCTGTACCACCATATAGGGATTGAAACTGCCCTCGCCTTCCAGCATGGCATAGCTGATGCCGATGCCGAGCGCGAACTCGATCAGCAGCAGCCACACCAGCTGGCGGATCGAGACCCGGAAGTCGGTCGAATGCACCCGGAAAAACGTCGCCAGACGGAAGCCGGCCAGCAGGTTGAGGAACAGATTGCGCATGAATTAATCGGGGGAGGTGGGCGGTAGCCTGTTATCGGCTGGCGGTGGTGCCGACCTTAACCCGACCAGTGCCTGCCATTCGTACAGCAGCAACCCCGCGCCGATCAGCGCGATGCCAACCCAGCCGCGCCCCGGAATGTATTCGGCATTGAGCGCCTGCCCCAGCAGCAACGCGGACACCGGGGTGATCAGCGTAATCAGCGCCACCCGGCCGGCGTCCATGTGCTTAATCACGTAGTAATACAGCGTGAACCCCACCACCGAACCGAACACGCCGAGATAGACAATCGCCGCCCCCGCGCGCGGCGTGATGTCGGCCGGCAATTGCGCCGCGTCGGCCACCACCCAGGCCAGCACGAACAGCGGCGTCGCCACCGCCAGCGAACCGGTGGTGATCGCCAGCGACGAGGCTCGCACGTTGAGTCGCTTGATCCACACCAGCCCCAGCGCCTGCGCCGTCATCCCCGCCAGCACCGCAGCGGTGCCAAGCGTGGCGTGGCCGTCGCCCGGCCACGGCTGGCCGAAGATAAACCACAGCCCGCCCAGCGCCAACGCAAGCCCGGTCAGGCGCAGCGGCGTAAGCGTGCGCTCACTTAACCACAGCGCCGCGAACACCCCGGTCACCAGCGGCGACAGCCCGAAGATCACCGAAATCAGCCCCGACGGAATGTGCAATGCGCCCCAGTAGGTGAGCAACATCGCCACGAAAATCGACAAGCCGCTGACCAGATACAGCTGCCTCGCCGCCGCGGTGAACGGAAACTCAGTGCGCGTCACGCGCAACAGCACTCCGCAGATCGCCAGCCCGATCAGCATCCGCGCCATCACCGCGAAACTGAACGTCGCCCCCTGCGCGCTCCATTGAATACCGAGCGGTGTGGTCGACCAGATGAGGATCACGCCCAGATAGGCGGCGGGGACGGACATGGGTGTGCTCAAACCAGGGTTGAGGTTAAACGTTTAACGGTGGGGGCAATCCGGGATTCGCCCACGGACGGCGGCAGCGAAGTTTAGGCGCTGAATGTGAAATCAGGCCAACAAGACTGAGCTGAGCGGCACAGCAATATCGTCTGTCAGTTTCAGTCAGCCTTGGGGCGGTTGCAACGGTCCGATTTTCGCGGCGGATTCAACCGGTCGACGCAACAGATTTGCCAAAGCGTAATAGACGCCATTCGAGCCTAAGCAACCACGCAAGGGTGAACCGCGAGCGTCGGCTGTTTGGCCGACGCGGACACGCAATCAGATCGCGTCGGTGTCCACGGGATCGGCAGCAGTCCAGTACACACACTTATTTTCGCGGAGTAGTTACTTTTCTGTGAGCACGTAGGTAGTCTCTTCACTGCTACACATGTCGAGTATATGGTTGGCGAACGCGTCATCGTAGTCGTTCGACCAAGTGCCGTTCTTGTCTTCAGTGATGAGGGGCTCCGCAGCCAAGTCCATGTACTTCCCCTCGCCGATGTTGACCACGCTAATGCCATCATCGACCTCTTCCAAGACCCATTCATCAGGCACCTCCATCACCATCCTGATCGTCACGTGCAGTTTCTTCATCTCAACCCTCGTTCGCGCACAAAAAGGCCAATGTATCACCAGGGTGTCAGTTCTGGGGACGTCCTAAATCAACATCGCTAATTAGCCAATCACCAAAAGCAAAGGGGAATAGGCGCTGGCTCACTGTTGCATGACTGACTCAAACCGACCCACAGCAGAAATTGGTCGGTTCGGAAAGCAGACGTTCAACGTTCAAGGTAATCGGCGCTGCGCTGCTTCATCGCGCAGCGCCCGTGTTGACCGCAGGGTTAGGGGCGGCCTTCGAGTGTGCTGATTCCACGAACCAATCCTTTTAGGGCAGACGCTACGTTAATTTGGTTGTACGCGTGATCGAGTGAATCATGCTGTTTGTCGCCGTACTGGGGATCAAGGCAATGTTGGAGCTTGCATAGGTCTTGAGCACGAGCATAGGCATCCGGGTAGAGATCGCGGTTCTTCTCAAGAAATGCGAGGGTTGCCTGTATGAAACCCTCCGTAGAGTAAGTGCTGTTGGATTCCTCGGCCAGGAGCACATTGGCCGCGCGTTCGACTTGCTTCACGCGTTGAGTCTGGCTCCAATACCAAACAGCGACGGCTGCAAGTATTGCGATAACGAGCCCATAAATTACGTGCAACCAGCGTTGATGCTTGCTCTGTAAAGGCAACGCGATACCGACGATCGATGCAACTGAACCGATAGCTCCGAGAAGTATCCAGAAATCCACGATGAGCCCTAACGTTGGAGGTGAGGAGCTGCCGGAGCAGCGGAGCTGCGGAGGGAATCCAACGGCGCGGCCGTTGGGCAGTCTCTCTCGACCGAAAGGTTTGGCGTAAATTGTTCGAATGAGAGCACGGCCTGCCACGAGCCACATGCAAATGCAGAAAGGCTTGAAATGATCAACACTGCCGCCATCCAAAGACGCCAATCTTTACTTGGATCTTCCCCTTTGGAGAGACGGTTGAGACGGCTCAATTGGTTGAAATAGGCAAAGAGCATTGCCGAGCCACACAGAACCAACCCGACCAAAAAAAAGGCCATAGGGGTACTCAGGTCAGGGGGGCTAAACCCTTTTCCAACCACATTGCCGAGGTAGGCAAGGATTGCTACCGCAGCTCCGCCATTTGCAAATGCACAAAACTTAAATCCCTCAGTCGATAAAGTGACAAGGGATTTGTAGGTTTCAAGCCAGTCATCGTGTCGAGGATCGTTACTCATTACACACCTAACAGTTATTCACCAGACCGGTCCGGTCTGTATTATTAAAATTCGCAGAACATGCTGATGTGCCGTAACTGCTTGATTCATAGTTGGTTCATCGAGGCTGTCTGTCCGCATATGTAATGAAAATCCGGACCGAATGTCTGCTGTCGGAGTTCAGATGACCGTTTCTGGCCGAACTCAGCCTGTCAGCCATCAGTAGATGACAGGCTGCTACGGTCAAATCAAGTGACAATCGCCGCACCGGCAAAACACCCCATCGAATCAAACGCCATCACCGCGGCACGACTCAATCATCTTCCTCGTTCATGCGGTGCAGTTCCTTCTTCATCGCCTGCATCTCCTTGATCGATTTCTCCAGCCGCTCTTCTGCCTCCTTGCGGATCTTGTGCATCATGTCGGCGTCGGGGTCTTTCCAGTTGCCGCCCGACTCGCTGGCCATGTAGGCGACCGCGCGGGCAAACTCGGACAACTTGAGTTCCGGCTTGCCGCCCTTGGCGGGCATGGCGCGCACGCCGACCCAGGCATGCGCTGTCAGGATGGCCTGGCCTTCCTCGATGAGCGGTGCCCAGTCGGCCTTGTTGCCGAATTTGGGCGCATGCGCCACACCGGTTTTGTGACAGGCAAAGCAGACTTCGTTGTACACCTGCTTGCCGCTTTTGAGGGGGTCAGGCGGGGCAGATACGGCGGGGGCGGCCTGCGCCAACAGGCTTAGCAACAGGGTGGCGAACATAGGCTTCATGAAGGGTCTCCTCTGATCAAAACGTTGGCAAACAATTCTCAAGCCGCCAAGGCCTGCACACTCTCCGCCGCGATTTCCCGCACGTCGGCATCCTCGTCGTCGAGGCGCGCATCGAGCCAGGGCTTCGCGGCAGTATCGCCGGATAGGCCTAGATAATGGCAGGCATCCGCCCGCACGCGCGCATCGGCATGCTGTGACAGTTCCCCCAGGCGCGGCAACAGCGCACGCAGGGTGTCGCTGCCGGCAAATTCTTCCAGCAGCACGCCCGCACCAAGGCGCACGTTGAGACTGGCGTCGATGTTGCCGACGATGGGCAGCACCGCCGCCAGCAAGGTGGGATCGGCTTCGATCATCGCCTGCGCTTTGGGCAGCTGGCCTTCCTTCAGCAGCAGGTGGAACCAGTCGGCGAGGCCGGCTTCGCTGTCGGCCTTGGCGGCCCATTCGGCGAGTTCGGTTTTGCTGTGCACGCCGGCGAGCTCGATGCGGCCGATGCGCAGCCACGGCACCGAGCGCACCCCAAGCGATTGCCCAAGCTCAGGTCGCTGTTCCAGATTGACCGCTTCGAGCCGCCCGATTACGCCCTGTTTCAGCAGGTCGGCCAGCGCCGTCAGCATCGCCGGGCAGTGCGGGCAGTGGGTGGAAATCAGGAGCAGGGCGTCAGGTGCGGGCATGGGTGGATGAGACGATAATGACGTGCATGGAATTTACCATTCTCCCCGTCACCCCGTATCAACAAAACTGCTCGCTGGTGTGGGACGCGGCCGGCTGCGCGGCGCTGATCGATCCGGGCGGCGAGGCCGAGCGCCTGCTGGCCGAAGTGCAAACGCGCGGCCTCACGCTGGAAAAAATCCTGCTCACCCACGGCCATCTCGACCACGTCGGCGCGGCGGTGGAACTGCGCGATGCGCTCGGCATTCCCATCATCGGCCCGCAGCGCGAAGAACAGTTCTGGCTCGACCTGTTGCCGCAGCAAGCCGAGCTGTTCGACTTTCCGCCTGCGGTCGCGTTTTCGCCCGATCAGTGGCTGGAAGACGGCGATTGCGTGGAGGTGGGCGCGCTGCGTTTCGAGGTGCTGCACTGCCCCGGACACACGCCCGGCCATGTGGTGTTTTTCGAGCGCGGCGACAAGCTCGCCTTCGTCGGCGATGTACTGTTCAAGGGGTCGATCGGCCGCACCGACTTTCCGCGCGGCAAACACGCGGACCTGATCCGGGCGATTCGGGAAAAACTGTTTCCGCTAGGCGACGATGTGCGCTTTGTGCCGGGGCATGGCGCAATGTCGACCTTCGGCCACGAGCGGCGCGAGAATCCGTTTGTGGCGGATGAGCGGGGCTAATATTGATGAACTTCGTCATTCCGGGCTTGACCCGAAATCCAGTCAAATTGGGCGCGCAATGCGCGCCACTGGATACCGGCATCCGCCGGTATGACGCTAATAGTATTTGCTGGCTGCTTCAATAATGCCGCGCGAGCGATTGATGCGGCACGAAGACTTTTTAGCTGTTACCCCGGCTTATTCGTCGTCGCCGAGTTCGGGGTTCCAGCCCTTTTCTCGCGCAGTCGACATCGCCTTGGCGTAAATCTCGGTATGGCGTTGCTGAAGTTCGGGCGGCAGACGGCTCGGCAGGTTGGAATACTTGTCCCATTCCTGGCTGATCTTGTCCATCAGCAGTTGCATCCGCCCCAGATCCCAGCCGGTGCAGTCTTCGGTTTCCGGAATAAAACCAAACACCCAGCCATCCAGCACGATGCGGCCGAGCTGGGTGATGCCGTGGTGGTCTTGGTGAAAGCCGATGTAGGTATTGGTGCTGGTGTTAGCCATGGGTTAAAGCCTTTGTGGTCCGTGACAGCCCTATGCGGCCGTCACGGATAGTGAGTTAGCGAGTCAGCCCAGCATACAGCAGCGGGAGTTTCTCCGGCAGGCGCTGCACATGATCGACGACCATGAAATTGTTTTGCCCGAAAATACGCGACACGTAATTGTCGGCACGCGGATCGAGGCTCATGCAATAGGTCATGACGCCGTCGCGCGCAACTTCTTCCACCGCCTTCTTGGTGTCCATGCGCAGGTATTGCGGATCGCGCACGTCGATATCGGCGGGCTCGCCGTCGGTGATCACGATGAGCAGCTTCTTCGCCGAGCGTTGCAGCTTGAGGTAATGCCCGGCGTGGCGCACGGCTGCGCCCATGCGGGTCGACAACTGCCCGGTCATGCCAGCCAGTTTGGCCTTGGGGGTTTCGTCCCAGTGCTGGTCGAAATCCTTGAAGCGGTAGTACTCGACGTCGTGGCGACCATCCGAACAGAAGCCGTGGATGGCGAACGGATCGCCGACCTTGTTGATCGCGTCGGCCAGCAGCACGCAGGCCTGCTGGGTCAGTTCGCGCACCGAGTATTCCTGCCCCTGCACGGTTTCGTTGGTCGATTCGGACAGGTCGAGCAGCACCAGGATCGAGAAGTCGCGCGTCTTGCGCACGCTGCGCATCATGATGCGCGGGTCGGGCTGGTTGCCGAGGCGAATGTCGATGAAGCTGGCAATCGCCGCGTTGATGTCGATCTCGTCGCCGTCCTCCAGCTTGCGGATGCGCTGCACGCCCTGCGGCTGCATCGCATCAAGCAGGAATTTCATGCGATGGATTTCGCGCTTGTATTTGGCGGCGATGTCGTCGATCACCTGCAGGTCGCCGACCTTGGCGCGCTTCTCCAGCACGGTCGCCCAGGCCGGACGCTCCAGCTGGATCTGGTAATCCCATTCGGAATAGTGGAAAGGTTCCGACACCGGCTCCTTGCCTTCCATCTCGTTCCAGCTGATGCCCATGTCCTCATAGGGAAACAGCTCGGTCGACAGCACCCAGATCTCTTCGGCATCGTCGCCCGCGCCCTCGACCTCGACTTCGTTGGCCATTTCCATCACGTTCACGTTCTTGCGAACCTGCTTGGTGGATTCGTAGCCGGCGCCCACGGCCTTGTCGAAGTCGAACTCCTCGAATTCCCAGAAGTAGCGGTTGTCGTCACGGTAGATCGCGGACTGCAGATCGCTGCGCGGGTTGAATCCGAGCCGTTTCATGCTGAGGCTGTGCGCCAGCTGCACGCCGATCTCCCACGAAGTGTGATTGATGTCGAGCTTGTCCTGTGCAGCGGCAAACAGCATGCGGCCTTCCGCAATCCACGGATCGGGGTCGACATAGCTGTCGTCCAGCAGCGCGCGCGCCAGCCGGTTGAGGTAATCACCTGCTGTTTTATTCAGCTCGGGCGTGGCGGTGTGCAGCTTGCTCCACAGTTGCTTTAATCCGGGGAAGCGGCGGATCGACAACGCTTCGACGCGCGCGTCCTCGATCACGCCGATCACCGCCATCTGCATCGGATTGAGCGACTCGGCCGAAATCGGCTGGCGGGTTTCGACCACGTGCGCGGCGCAGTGCGCGGCGGTGGCGCGATACAGCTCGAGGCCGGACATGCCTTCGTAATCGTCCATCGCATCGGGCAGATGCAGCAGGTAGTCCTCAATGTAAGGCCAGTAGCCTTCGCGCGTTTCAAAATCGCCCGAGGTGGGGCGCATGAAAAAATCGCGCGCCCACAGCGCCCGCAAATACATGTTGATGCGCCGCTGCACGTCCACCAGCAACGTGCCCTTGCGCTCCTTCTGCAGCATGGCGATCGACTCTTTCGATTCCAGGCTGAAGTAGCGGATCTGTTCCTCGTAGTTGGTGCGGTGCGCGTGCGCACCCCACAGCGCCCAGCGCCGCAGGCCGCCCAGGGTCAGCTGCTGGAACAGCGTTTCGAGCTTGTCCAGCATCGGCCGCACGCCGCGCGGCGCCTGCGCGATCAGGGTGTTGATGAACTGCAGGTAATTGAGAAACAGCTGCGCGTCGCCCAGGCGATTGGCCGCGGTGGGCGCGGTCGCCAGCAGCAGCTCGATCACCGCGCCCGAAGTCTTCGAGGCCAGCATCAGCGATGCGGTGGCGAGATCGGCCACCACGTCTTCGCCGACTTCCTTGGCGACCCGCGGCGCATTCTCGATCCAGGTTTCCACCAGCGAATCGCCGCGCCCGAGGCCGCGGATGGCCGACACCCCCTTGAGGTAATTGTCCAGCCCGCGCGGCGAAAACACCTTGGTCGCCTCGTGCCAGGAGGCATCGAGCGCATCCCGGGTGTGCGGCGTCAGGTCTTCCAGCAGTTCAGCGTAATCTTCGAGTTTGATCGACATGGCGTAATGACCCGTGAACGGAGAGCAGTAAGCAGCAAGCGGTCGGCGGCGGCGGTTTTCCCGCTTCCTGTTTACCGCTTACCGCTTCCTAATCAAAAGAACGTCGACACAGCCGCGTCCAGCGCATCGCGCATGTCGGGGTCGTCGGTGATCGGACGCACCAGCGCCACGCGACAAGCCGCCAGCGGGTTGACGCCTTTGGCGATCAGCGAGCCTGCGTAAATCAGCATGCGGGTCGACAGGCCTTCGTCGAGACCATGCCCTTTGAGGTTGCGCGAACGCTCGGCGATCGAAACCAGCTTGCCGGCGACTTCAGCCGTCACGCCGGATTCGTGGGTGACGATCTCGGTCTCGATCGCGTGATCGGGATAGGTGAAATCGAGGCCGCCGAAACGCTGCTTGGTCGACTGCTTCAGATCCTTCATCAGCGACTGATAGCCGGGGTTGTATGAAATCACAATCTGGAAATCGGGGTGGGCGTGCACCAGCTCGCCCTTCTTTTCCAGCGGCAGCACGCGACGGTTGTCGGTCAGCGGGTGGATCACCACGGTGGTGTCCTGGCGCGCTTCGACGATTTCGTCGAGGTAGCAGATTGCGCCATGGCGCGCGGCGATGGCCAGGGGGCCATCCTGCCATTCGGTGCCCTGCGCAGAGAGCAAAAAACGGCCAACCAGATCGGACGCAGTCATGTCTTCGTTACACGCCACGGTGATCAACGGCTTGCCCAGCTTGTGCGCCATGTATTCGACGAAGCGCGTCTTGCCGCAACCGGTCGGGCCTTTCAGCATCATCGGCATCCGTACCGAATAGGCGGCTTCAAACAACTCGACTTCGTCTGCGACGGGGCGGTAATAGGGCGCTTGAGTAACGCGGTACTGATCGATGATGCTGCTCATATCTGGATTCCTCTTTTATTGACCCGCGAATACCGTACCGATCATATCGGGCCAGCATTCGCGGGCAAACAAGCCAAACAAAAAGCCCCCGCGCCCAGCGGGCGACGGGGGCTGATACGGTCACCCGTCGCGACTTAAACAGTCTTGCCGCGGAAAATCACCATCGACGCACCTTGCGACTGATTGAAGTTGTTGTAGCCAATCAGACGGACGTGGTTGTTGGGGTTGGCCTTGTGGCAGGCTTCGGCTTCGGCCAGCACGCGGTCGACGTCGGTTTCGCCGAACATCGGCAGCTTCCACATGTACCAGTACGAGTCCATCAGGTACTCGGGTTCGGTATGCTCGATCGCCGGGTTCCAGCCTTTTTTCACCAGATACTCGACCTGCTTCTTGATGTTTGCCGCATCCATTGCGGGCAGGTAGGAGAAGGTCTCGAATTTGCGGCTGGCGGGATCGCTCACACGGCTTTTGTAATCCATTACTTCAGACATTTCATTTCCTTTCAGATTGATGAGGGGTCAGAGGTCGGGATACAGGATTCAGGTGGGGTGCGGCTGCGCCGCGCTTTTTCCTGAAGCCTGATCCCTGAATCCTGAATCCTGATTACTTGTGAGCGACGTCCAGCTTGTCGACGGTGTCGAACTCGAACTTGATCTCTTTCCACGTTTCCATGGCGATCTTCAGTTCGGGGCTGTGCGAGGCGGCGGCGGTCAGAATTTCCTTGCCTTCCTTCTCGAGCTCACGGCCCTGGTTGCGGGCTTCCACACAGGCTTCCAGCGCGACGCGGTTGGCGGCGGCGCCAGCTGCGTTGCCCCAGGGGTGGCCGAGCGTACCGCCACCGAACTGCAGCACCGAGTCGTCACCAAAGATGTTCACCAGTGCGGGCATGTGCCACACGTGAATACCACCGGAAGCAACCGGGATCACGCCGGGCATCGAACCCCAGTCCTGATCGAAGAACAGGCCGCGGCTGCGGTCTTCCTTGATGAACTCGTCACGCATGGTGTCGATCCAGCCCAGGGTCGCTTCGCGGTCGCCTTCCAGCTTGCCCACAACGGTACCGGAGTGCAGGTGGTCACCACCCGACAAACGCAGCACCTTGGTCAGTACACGGAAGTGAATACCGTGGTGGGGGTTACGATCGAGCACGGCGTGCATAGCGCGGTGAATGTGCAGCAGCATGCCGTTGTCGCGACACCAGTTGGCCAGGCCCGTGTTAGCGGTCAGACCGCCGGTCAGGTAGTCGTGCATGATGATCGGTGCGCCGATTTCCTTGGCGAACTCGGCACGCTTGTACATCTCTTCCGGGGTCGGCGCGGTCACGTTCAGGTAGTGGCCCTTGCGCTCGCCGGTTTCGCGTTCAGCTTTCATCGTCGCTTCGTGCACGAAGGAGAAACGGTCGCGCCAACGCATGAACGGCTGGCTGTTGACGTTCTCGTCGTCCTTGGTGAAGTCGAGACCGCCACGCAGACATTCGTACACGGCACGGCCGTAGTTCTTGGCAGACAGACCCAATTTAGGCTTAATCGTGCAGCCCAGCAGCGGACGGCCATACTTGTTCATGCGGTCGCGTTCGACCTGGATGCCCGCGGGCGGGCCGCCACAGGTTTTGACGTAAGCGATCGGGAAGCGGATGTCTTCCAGACGCAGCGCGCGCAGCGCCTTGAAGCCGAACACGTTACCGACCAGCGAGGTCAGCACGTTAACAACCGAACCTTCTTCGAACAGGTCGATCGGGTAAGCCACGAATGCGTAGAAACAGGTGTCGTCGCCGGGCACGTCTTCGATACGGTAGGCACGGCCTTTGTAGTAGTCGAGGTCGGTCAGCAGGTCGGTCCACACCGTGGTCCAGGTACCGGTCGACGACTCGGCGGCCACGGCAGCTGCCACTTCTTCACGATCCACGCCCGCCTGCGGGGTGATCTTGAAGCAAGCGAGAATGTCGGTGTCCAGCGGGGTGTAATCCGGGGTCCAGTAGGTCTGACGGTACTCTTTCACGCCAGCGTTATAGGTTTTAACAGCCATGATTCCTCCTGATAAAGGTCGGGTTTCCGTGTAATGCCCCAGTGGCTCAACACGATGGGACGCATCTTGCCGCAGACAAACCATCAATAACAGTCGATATTTTCTATTTATAAGATATACTTTAGTCTATGCATTGATAGCACCCGAACCCCACCATGCGCCACCACACCACCTTCCGCCAGCTCGAAATCTTCGCAGCCATCGCCCGCCTCGGCAGTTTCACCCGCGCCTCCGAAGAGCTCTATCTCACGCAACCGACGGTTTCGATGCAGATGAAAAAACTGTCGGAAGCGGTCGGCGCGCCGCTGATCGAACAGGTCGGCAAGAAAATCCACCTCACCCCGGACGGCCAGGAACTGGCGGTCGCCACCCGCGAAATCTTCGGCATCCTCGACCGCTACACCATGTCGGTGGACGAACGGCGCGGATTGAAGCAGGGCAAGCTCAGCCTGATGGCGATCACCACCGCGTCGTATTTTGCGCCGCGCCTGTTGGGTGAATTTTCCAAGCTCTACCCCGGCATCGATGTCAGCCTGCGCGTCACCAACAAGGAGCAGGTGCTGGCCAGCATCGCCGACAACCTCGACGACCTGTATTTTCTCGGCCAGCCGCCGGAGGACATCGACGTCGTCGCCACCCCCATCATGGACAACCCCATCATTGTGGTGGCCGCGCCGGATCACCCGCTGGCGAACAAAAAGAAAATCCCGCTCGAACGCATCGCGCGGGAAACCTGGCTGATGCGCGAAAAAGGCTCCGGCACGCGCAACGCCATCGAGCGCATCTTCAGCGGCCACGGCCTCAACATCCATCCGCGCCTGGAACTGGGCAGCAACGAAGCGATCAAACAGGCCATCCTTGCCGGCCTCGGCATCTCCGCCCTCTCCCGCCACGCCCTCACCCTCAATGCGCCCGACCAGTTCGCCGTACTCGACGTTGTCGGCTTTCCCATCCTGCGCCACTGGTACGCCGTGTATCCGGCCGGGCGGCAGTTGTCGGTGGTGGCGCGGGCGTTTTTAGACTACCTGCTGGGGCGGGGGGAGGCTGCGCCAGCGGCGGCGGGCAAGGGGGAAAAATGAATTGGAGCGAATGCAACGCCCAATCGCTTCAAACAATGCTGGCCCCTTAAATCCTTCTGGCCACGTGAAGCCTCTGTCCCCGGTTGTTCCGCGGGTCGATACCAATCCGATGCTGTTCCCGTAATGAAAAATACGGCCGAACCGGATGCCCGGTCGGCCGTATCAGTAGAGTCGCTACCCATGGGAGGAATGACCTCCCATGCTACCGCCCCATGGTCTGCCCTACTTGGGCAGAAACACGGGGATCAGGTGTAGCTATCGGCGAACATGCTGTCTGCCCAGATGAACATGTCCTGGTAGCTGTCACCATCAATCATGTCTGCTGCCGCTTCGCCTACATCAACGCGGTGCATGCCTTTGCCTTTGACGTTGCCGCTGGCGTCGAAGATGTCACCGTAGATGAAATTGGTGGACAGCCAGGAAGACGTTTTGTTGGTAATGGGGCTGAAGCACGCGGAACTGGTGGCGATGTCCTCATCCGGCGCCTCGCCGGTAAAAGAGCGGACGATCGCATCGGCACAGATCTTGGCTTCCGAGTTGGCCATATGGCCGGACTTGGGCACCGCCTTGCCATCAGTGGCCGGGACAGCGCAGGAATCTCCGATGACATGGATGTTGGGGTAGCTGGCGATGCCATAGGTCAGTGGATCAACCGCGACGAAGCCCGAGCTGTTGAGCGGCAGGGTCGCGGCGATCGCGCCGGCCCGCTGGTTGGGGATGTAGTTCAACACCTTGGCATTGTTGACTGTCTTGGCGCTGGTCACGATCGAACGCGTGCTGGAGTCTACCGATAGCACCGTCGCATTGGGAACGTACTCGATGACGCCGGCATGGGTCACGCTGAAAGCTTGGCCGAAGGCTTCCGGTTCGGCGGTAATGCTGGCATTGGCATCCAGCACGATGACCTTGGCGCCGGTACGCCCCTTGCGCTTCAGGTAATCGGCCACCACGCAGGCCCGCTCATAAGGCCCAGGCGGGCAGCGGTAAGGCGCTTTCGGCACCGTCATGACGAAGGTGTCGTTGCTGCGCATCGCCGCCAGCTGGTTCTTGAGCAGGGTGGTCTGTGAGCCAGCCTGCCAGGCATGTGGAGTCAGACTCGGGTTCCAGTTGCCTGCCGCCGGCACGAAATCAATACCCGGCGATAGCACCAGATGGTCGTAGGGCAGCACCTTGTTGCCGCTGCTGGTGCTGACTGTCAGCGTGTTGCCCGGGGCATCAATGGCGACCGCGAGGCCTTGCATCACAGTCACGCCGTGGTTGGTCTTCAGCGAATCGAAGGCCAGGGTGATCCGGCTCATCGGCAGCGCGCCGGTGACGACCAGGTTGGAGAGAATGCAGGAAACGTGGTTGGGGTTGGCGTCGACCAGGGTGACCTGCACGTTGCCACCCCACATGCGCACATACTTGGCCAGGGTGGCGCCGCCGAAGCCGCCGCCGACCACGACCACGCGGGGGGCTGTTGTTGCCGCGCCGACTGCACGGGGGACTGCGGCCAGAGCTGTCATCGCGCTGGCCAGCTTGAGAAACTGTCTTCTGTTCAGAGTGTTCTTCATGTTTTCCTCCCGGAATTAATCTCCGCCGTTGCCGGGCAGGGTGGATAGATAGTCGGCAATCAGCCGCAACTGTTCATCGGTATAGCCGCGGGCCTGACGATCCATGATGCCTTCGATGGGGCGGTACTTCATCTCGATCAAGTCGTCGAAGCTATCCTTGCCAGCGATTTCTTCGAAGCCAGGCCCGGCCCCGTTGGTGCCGTGGCACTGGGCGCACTGGGATGCCAGCAGGCGGCCCGGCTCGGCGGCATTGGTCGGCACAGCGGCGACCAGAAGCGCGGTGCCCGCCAGCACGGCGCGTGTAAGAATGGAAACATCCATGTGATTATTCCTTGAGAATTAACGACGACTGAGGGAACCTGCCATGCATGCCATTGAGGCATTGCTCTTAACGGCAGGTGAGTAAAAACCCTTATAGCTTAGTGGATAATTATTACCGCCTTTATCGCGCTGCAAAGGCGGCACGTAGGGAGATTTCTATCTGCTGGTGGTTCACTGCCTTGCGAGTTCGTATGGCTTGACCATGGGGGGGCTGGCATGTGTTAGGCGAGGATGTCTCGCCTCACGTGGCACGGCCGATCCTACTCCGCACCCCCTGGCCCCACTGAGTAGTTATCCGCCGGTAAACTCAAGCGGATACCTTCAAACCAATACCTTGTCATGACGTTTTTACCTTGAATCGTCATTAGACTCACCGTTCAACGCTTAACAAATTTCGTTATCAGGTCGTTCGGTGCAAAGCACAATTTCCGTCGGCTCAGGTTCGTACGGCTGGTTGAATAGCGTGGCTTGCCAAATTACCAGGATCGCTACCAACCCTCCTTTCATTTCTCTTGAAATCCTGGCAATGGTGCGATGCGTTAACGACATACCGCATTTTGTGACCCGTCAGTTCGCAGCGATCTACCAAGGCGTGAACACACGATGCGCATCCATACGGTGATAGGGTGATTCGTTTCCTGCTCATCTTTGCTCCTAAAAATCCTTGCATCACAACTTTGCAAACCCCATGGCAACTGTGGGTGAATGCCACATTGGTTTGGACGACAAAATTTACCCGGCCGATCGATTTGACGCGGTTCAGCCTTTCTGGGTTTAGCGAAGAACGTGCCAGAGATTTTTTCAGCAAAAAAATCATATAGATGGGTGATTCAGACGGGATGTGAATCCGTGCGGGCTGGCTTTGCGCGGGCCAATTTGTCGCCTGATGGAGACGGATTTCGGTCTGTTTATATAAGCCACTGTATTAACAAGGCTTTTTTGTCTGCTTTCAGCGACAGGGGTTGCTTGTCGAGCTGGTCAGAGATCAAGCCTTGTAAAGGCATGACAGCTTCAGAACACGGCTCTCAAAGGAATGGTCTGTCCTTGCCTTCGGGCTTCTGTTTCATGAATGGATACGAATGCAGAGGCACTTAAGCAGGACAGAGCTACGACCATGCCAAGTCTATTTTTTAAATTAAATCATATAGATATACGGTTTACGTGGGTTTTGAATCCAGGTTGACCGACTCTGCACCGGCTGATTTGTCGCTTGATGAAGACAGGTACCAGAAGGATCTCGGCTTGTGTATTGATCAGGCCATGTTGTCTGCTTCCAGCGACAAAGCCGACCTGAGACTTCCAGGCAAAGAAACCTGACGCCGTCTGCGGGATCGAGACTTGATTGCCCCCTGTGAATTCAGCAGATGCGCGGCAGCGGATCGTCATCCAGCACGCGGCGGCCACCCAGCTCGCTTTCCACAATCACCCGGCTGTCGCCCGTTTCGATGCGGCCGATGCGGTCGATGATGCAGGCGTCGCGACCTTGAGGGCAGGGATTGCACGCGGGCGAACAACAATTGGGGGACAGACTGTCTCTGGTTGTTCTCGGGTGGCGCCCGCATACAGCTCTTATAGGTCCGCATCCCTCATCCCGTTCCCCTGCCTGCCGGCTGGCCGAACAAGATTATGTGTGGCACCGAACAGACAGTGTCAGGCAACACCTCTACATTTCACCCAGGCAGTTGCGGCCGTTCTACCAGACCGCTTTCGTAATTCAATTACCAGGGTTCATGACCATGACAAGAAAAAATTCCAGATTCCAGTTGCCACAGCTGTCGCGTAGTGGCGTTGTATACGCCTTGCTGGTGGGGGGTGTGATGCTGATGGCAGGCTGTGCCGGTACGCCGCCGACAGAACAGATTGCCGTTACGAAAGCGGCTGTTGCGCATGCCAGCAACGCTGGCACCACCCAGTTTGCCCCCGTCGAGCTGCAGTCCGCCAAGGACAAGCTGGCGCGCGCCGAACAGGCGATGGAGAAAAAAGACTACGCGCTCGCCAGCCGGCTCGCGGACGAATCCCTGGCGGATGCCCGCCTGGCTGAGGCCAAGAGCGAATCCGCTCAAGCGCAAAAAGCCGCCAAAGACACGCAGGATGCAAGCCGTGTACTGCGCGAAGAAATCAACCGTAAAGCCCAATAATCCTGAAAGCACACATCATGAAAAAAAATCATTTCTTTGCCCTGAGCCTGATCGGTGTGGCCGTCATGTCTGGCTGC
The DNA here is from genome assembly GCA_020057245.1 of Thiobacillus sp. Taxonomy (GTDB): domain Bacteria; phylum Pseudomonadota; class Gammaproteobacteria; order Burkholderiales; family Thiobacillaceae; genus Thiobacillus. Next base: position 16,055 of record JAGVGD010000107.1, read on the forward strand.
AGCACGATGCCCCAAAGCACAACGCTGGATAGTGCCCGCGTGGACTACAGCAAGGCACAGGCCAACCCGCAAGTCGTCACGCTCGCGCCCCTGCAACTCAAGGATGCGGGTGAGGCGCTCGACCGTGCCAATGCCGCCCAAACTTCGCGTGAAGATGCCGAGGTGGTAGAAAGCCTGGCTTACGTGGCCAAGCAGAAAATCGCACTCACCCAGGAAACCGCGCAACGCAAAAGTGCCGAATTGGCTGTCAGCAACGCCTCTGCAGAACGTAACAAGCTGCAACTGCAGGCCCGCACCAACGAAGCCGATCAAGCCCATCAGCAGGCGGCGATGGCCGAACTGACTGCCGAGCAGAAAACCGCCGAAGCCAATCTGGCCCGTCAGCAGGCAGCCGCGGCGCAAGCCAGCGCTGCGCAGGACCAGGCCAGCCTGGCAGCCATGCAGGCCCAGATGGATGAGCTGAATGCCAAGAAAACGCCACGCGGCATGGTGATCACGTTGGGCGACGTGCTGTTTGACACCAACCAGGCCCAGCTGAAATCGGGCGGCGAACGCAATGTGCAAAAGCTCGCCGAATTTCTCAAGCGCTATCCGCAGCGCACGGTGCTGATCGAAGGCTTCACCGACAGCCGCGGCAGCGACAGCAGCAACCAGGTGCTATCCGAACAGCGAGCCCAAGCAGTCAGCATGGCCCTGATCGGCATGGGTGTCGGCCGTGATCGCGTCAGCACCAAAGGCTATGGCGAAGCGTATGCCGTTGCCGGCAACGACACGGCATCCGGCCGTCAACTGAACCGTCGGGTGGAAATCATGCTGTCCGATGAGCGCGGCGTGATCGCGCCACGCTGAGTAGCGCCTAGGCCATGCCCAGGTAAAGGCAGCACGAATGGTGCCACCCATCAGCCGCCCCTAGTCAAACACGAATCCCTTCTCGCCCGCCTTATTAATTAATGGCGGGCTTTTTAATGACAATTGGGGCAATTGTGGACAGACCACGGTTCCGAGCCTATTCGCCTCAACAGGCACGGACAAGTAACCAAGTTGCCAACAGCGGCAAGGCAAAGTGAAGCAGTAAAGCCCGCTTGAGCCCCCACCCCCACGTTCTCCCCGATGCGGTTTCGGCCTAGACTTTGCGTGAACATCGTCGCCAGGAGATCGCCATTCACATCCGTTTCGTCGCCACATTGTTCTGTCTGCTCACGCTCGCCGGCCTCGCCCGCGCCGGGGACACGCTCGAAATCATTCCCCTGCAGCATCGCACGGCGGAAGAAGTGATCCCCAGGCTGCAGCCGTTTCTGGAGCCCGGCGGCGCGCTCACCGGCATGCAGGGCAACCTGATCCTGCGCGCGTCGCCCGCCAACCGCGCACAAATCCGGCAGGCGCTCGCGGCGATCGACGTTGCGCCGCGCCAGCTACTCATTACCGTGCGGCAAAGCCTGGACCGCTCGCGCGAGCAGCAGTCGTTCGGGCTTCACGGCAGGATCGATACCGACACTGTCGACATGACCGTCCCGCCCAGCGGCCGGGGCGGCGCGCAAGTCGAAATTGGCGACGGCAATTCGCACATCGGCGCGCGGCTCGACGACCGCAGCCTCGATCAAGCCAGCCGGGTGAGCCAGCACGTGCGCGTGGCCGATGGCGGCCGCGCAATGATCCAGACCGGCGTCGAACTGCCGCTCACGCTGCGCGAGGTCGTCGACGACCCCCATGGCCGGACGGTGCGCGAAAGCGTGGTGTATTACAGCGCCGGCAGCGGCTTTTATGTCGCGCCGCAACTCATCGGCGACCGCGTCACGCTGGATATTCATCCGGTTCAGCAAACCTTTGACGCGGCCGCGCCCCGCAGCGTCGTCGGGCAGCAACTGCACACCACGATCAGTGGTCGCCTGGGGGAGTGGATCGCGCTCGGCGGCGGCGACACGCAGGACCAGCAGGACCGTCGCCGCCTGCTGGGCGCAGGCCAGAGCAATACACGCGAAACCGGTCAGGTATGGCTCAAGGTTGACGTGGCCGAGTGAGCGGCGGCCGAAGGGATCGATTTCACGCCTGAATAATCGGGGAAGGCCCTGAACCATTCGCCGGCTTTCCGCACCAATCAACGTTACGATGCGCACCGACCATACTGATACGAAACGAATGGAGACCGCCATGCTGACCCGCTATCTGCCTGTTCTGTTTGCACTGCTTTCGGCATTTTCCCTGCACGCCGCAGAACCCGCGCCGGCTGCAAAAACGGGCGCCTACTACGGCGCAAAATCGACCGAGTATCCCGCCTGGTTCAAGGACAGTTTTCTGCATCTGCGGGAAGACATCGACGAGGCCCGCAAGAGCGGCAAGCGCGTAATCCTGATGTTCACCCAGGACGGATGTCCGTATTGCTCGGCACTGGTCGAGCGCAATCTGTCGCAGCGCGAGATCGAGTCCACGATGCGGGAAAAATTCGATGTGGTCGTGATCAACATCTGGGGCGACAAGGAACTCGTCGGGCTGGACGGCAAGAGCCTCACCGAGAAGGACTACAGCGCGGCACAGAAGATCCAGTTCACGCCCAGCCTGGTGTTCTTCGACGAGTCCGGCAAAACCCTGCTGCGGCTCAACGGCTATGTGCCGCCGGCGCGCCTGCAAGCTGCGCTCGACTGGGTGGGCGGACGCCATGAAGACAAGGTGGCGTTCCGCGATTTTGTCGCCGCGCGAGAAGTGCCGAAGCAGGCTTCGGGCGAGATGATCAAGCAGGACTTCTTCCTGCAGAACGCCACCGACCTGCGCCGCTTGGGCAAACAACCGAAGCCGCTCGCCGTGTTCTTCGAGCAGAAGGACTGCCCGGACTGCGAGGTGCTGCACCGGCGCGTGCTGGCCGATCCGGAAACCCGCGCCATGATTGCAAAATTCGACAGCGTGCAGTTCGACATGTGGTCGCGCGCCCTGATCACCACGCCGGAAGGAAAACGCATGCCGGTGCGCGACTGGGTCCGCCAGCTCGGCGTCAACTTTGCCCCCGGCATCGTGTTATTCGACGCTGGGGGCAAGGAGGTCATCCGCTGGGAATCGTCCTTCCGCGTGTTTCACACCCTGGGCATGTTCGATTACGTCGAATCGAAAGCCTATCGCGAGGAACCCAGCTTTCAGCGTTTTCTCGCCGCCAAGACCGAGCACATCCGCGAGGCCGGGCTGGACGTGAACATCTGGCGCTACGCCGATGAACCGGTCGCCGCGCCCACCCGGTAAAGCGGAATCAAGGGGCCCGGCTCAATGATTTTTGCTGCCCCGGTTTGAGCCGGCTATTGATCGCGTGATTCGTACTCGATGCCGCCGAGGTATTTGTACATCCAGTTGTAGAGCGCACACCCCGCCGCGGTCATGATGTAACCCATCAGCAGATAGGCGATGGGGAGAAACAGAAAAAACACCGGTGAGGGCTGATTGATCGTATTGCCGGCGGCATCGATGCCCGGCGGAATGAAGGAAACCAGGATCGCCATCGGGATCACGAAAATCAATGAGCCGAGTGCGGTGAGCACCCCGAATACTTTGGCGTTCTGGTGCGGTGACAGGCGTGCAATTTGCGTCTTCATTCTTTCCCCCCTGATTGATGGTTTTCGTCAGTTTGTTTAGCCCGCCAGCCCCGTTGTTGCGTCATTCAATCCAGGGCGGAAGGCGGGTAAATTATGCCCTGATTTAAGTCCTCAACTTTAGAAAGAAACCGGGTGCGGACTTCACCCGGTGACCCCTTCGCAATACTGATCCAGGAACCCATCCACCATGTCTTCTCTCACGCTCATCATCGGCAACAAGAACTACTCGTCCTGGTCAATGCGGCCCTGGCTGCTGCTGCGGCAGGCGGGCATTCCTTTCGAAGCGGTGCGCATCCCGCTGTACGTGCCGGGCTCGGAAATCGATCTGGCGAAGTGGTCGCCTTCGGGCAAGGTGCCGGCGCTGCACGATGGCGGGATCCGGGTGTGGGATTCGCTGGCGATTTGCGAATATCTCGCCGAGCGTTATCCCGAACACAACTTGTGGCCGGCCGATGCGGCGGCACGGGCGGTGGCGCGCTCGGTGAGTGCGGAGATGCATGCGGGCTTCGGCGCGCTGCGCGAGCTCATGTCGATGAACATTCGCGCGCGCTATCCGGGCCAGGGGCGCACGCCGGACTGCCTGGCGGATCTCGAACGCATCCTGGCGATCTGGACGGATTGCCGCGCGCGCTTTGGCAGCGGCGGCGATTTTCTGTTCGGGTGCTTTGGCATTGCCGATGCGATGTTTGCGCCGGTGGTGCTGCGCTTTGAGACCTACGGTGTGGCGCTGGAAGGTGCGGCGGGCGCCTATGCCGGGGCGATTCGGGCGCTACCGGCATTGCGGGAATGGGTGGCGGATGCGGTGGCGGAGGCCGAGCGGATCGAAAAATTCGAACGCGGCGCGGCTTGAGTATGGGCCGAAAGGACTACGAACGGGGCTGATTGGGGCCGGCGGGGCCGTGCGGCGCGCCCTCGCGGCCGTTGGATTAAGCCGACATTTTGAAATCTCCTGCAAAACAGGGCAATTCAGGGCTTCAATATTGGCGCGGATAGGCCGATAATCATTGCGGCGTATCAGAGGGGGGCAGGCCCGCCTGCCATTGGCCCGGATCGCTTGAACGCATTTGGCACCTTCTTTCCAAAACCAACCAAGGGGTATACATGAACAAATCCGAACTGATCGATGTCGCAGCAACCGAAGCCGACATCAGCAAAGCTGCCGCTGGCAAGGCACTGGACGCCATCCTCGCAGCCGTTGTCAAAACCGTGGCAAAAGGCGATACCGTGACCCTCGTCGGTTTCGGCACCTTCAAATCGTCCAAGCGTGCTGCCCGCACCGGTCGCAATCCCCAGACTGGCGCCGAGATCAAGATCGCTGCTTCGACCGTGCCGCGCTTCACCGCTGGCGCTGGCTTCAAGGCCGCCGTCGCAGGCAAGAAGGCTGCTCCCAAGAAGAAGTAAATATCCGGCAAGCCTGGCATTTTGCAGGCCGCCCGATCATCAAGCCACCTCATCCGGGGTGGCTTTTTCATGGGCGCTTGATCCGCGATGCGGCGCGCGCACCTGCCGGCTGCAAACGCAAGCGGCGATCACCGGAAATAAAACAGCCCCGCGGGTCAAACCAGCGGGGCTGTTTTTGAAGCGGCCGACAAGCCGCTCAAGATTGGAGCTGGGGCTTTATGCCTTCATCCGTTTTGTGCGTGCGCGCAGGCCGATCAGGCCAAGGCCCACGAGCAGCATGCCCCAGGTGTTGACGCCCGCAAAGTTGGTGCCGTTTGCGCAGGGGCCGGCGTTCGTGGGCGAATCAGCGGTCTGGCTGTAGACAGGTACGTGTCACAGATCTGACACAGTGAGGCGTAAAGGCAATATTCACACCAGAAATTTTAGCCGCCACATATACACATGATTAATAAGATAATTAGTTTTTGATAGATTATGACTATCCGCTAAAGCGTCTCGCCATGTAAAAAAGTTCCGACAATTCCGGCCGTTCGGCAAAAGAAACCCACAACCTGTCCGATGAGTCATGACCCCTCTCACGCTTGTTAAACCCGATCTCCCCGACCCGACACCGTGCTGAAAAAAATCCAATCCAAAGATCTGCAACTGGGCATGCATCTGCACGAACTGTGCGGCTCGTGGATGGAGCACCCGTTCTGGCGCAGCAAGTTCACCCTGACCGACACGGCGGACATCCAGAGCATCCTCGGCAGCGGCATCACCGAAGTCTGGATCGATACCGCCAAGGGATGCGACCTGCCCGGCGAAACCGAGGCCGAATCTGCCGCTTCGGTGACCGAAGCGCTGACGGCGGTTGCGGTGGAACCGCGCGTCGAGCCGCCCAAGCCGGCGTCGATGAGCGACGAGCTCAAGCGCGCCGCCATGATCTGCAACACGGCCAAGAAAGCCGTGGTTTCCATGTTCCGCGAAGTGCGCATGGGTAATGCGATCAATGCCGAAGCGGCGGGCGAACTGGTCGAGGAAATCTCTTCGTCGGTGATCCGCAACCCGGGCGCGCTGATCAGTCTGGCGCGGCTGAAGACCGCCGACGACTACACCTACATGCACTCGGTCGCGGTCTGCGCGCTGATGGTGTCGCTGGCGCGGCAGCTTGGGCTGGACGAACAGGACGTGCGCGAGGCGGGAATGGCCGGACTGCTGCACGATCTGGGCAAAGCGTTGATGCCGATGGATGTGCTCAACAAGCCGGGCAAGCTGACCGACGACGAGTTCCGCATCATCAAGAGCCATCCGGTCGAGGGGCACCGCCTGCTGGTTGAAGGCAAGACCGCCAGCGCCATCGTGCTGGATGTCTGCCTGCACCATCATGAAAAGGTCGACGGCAGCGGCTACCCGGACAAGCTCAAAGGCGACGACATCAGCCTGTTCGCCAAGATGGGCGCGGTGTGCGACGTCTACGACGCGATCACGTCCAACCGCCCCTACAAGGCCGGCTGGGATCCGGCCGAGTCCATCCGCAAAATGACCGAGTGGAGCAAGGGCCACTTCGACGAACGCGTGTTTCAGGCTTTCATCAAGAGTATCGGCATCTACCCGACCGGCTCGCTGGTGAAGCTGAGTTCCGGACGTCTGGCCGTGGTGCTGGAGCAATCGGAGAAATCGCTGCTGGCGCCGCGCGTGAAGGTGTTTTTCTCGACCCGGTCGCAAGCCCACATCGTGCAGGAGCTGATCGATCTTTCGCACCCGGGCACGCTGGAAAAAATCGTCAGCCGCGAGGACGCAGCCAAATGGGGTATCAAGAACCTGGACGCGCTGTGGGCAAGCTATTGAGACGGCCAAGCCATGTTTGAACCCATGATGCCTTTTTCACGTTGTCCCAGGTCATGAAGCTTATTGCATAGATGTAAATGCCCGTTAGTATTCAGACTGACGCCAGCGCTTTTTCGTCCGCCATCACCGCCACACCGCTGGCAAACCTATTCAGCACCCTCATTCCATTGCCACAGAGCGAATATGCCCTGATGGCTCGTGCCGGCGCCGCGCACGAAACAACTTTGAGCACGCCACACATGCAAACTGACATCAATGGATCCGTCTTTGGCGGTTTCAGACGGGTGCTTCACAAAGGCCTGCTGATCTTTGCCCTCATCATCACGGTCCTGATCGCCCTGATTGTTTACCAGCACCAGCGCTCGGAAGCAGCCGTCCGCTCGGTGGATCACACGCGGCAGGTCATCGCGTACATCGACTCGCTGCGCACCTACCTGCTCAACCTGGACACCGCGGTTCGCAAATATGCCGAGTCGCACAATCCTGCCGATCTCGACCCCAGCCTGATCTGTCGCCAGTCGACGTGCCCCAGCGCCGGACAACTGATCGTCCTGATCGGCGCTGACAGCGCCCAGACTGCGCGCCTGGCCCCGCTGCCAGGACTGCAATCGGCGTTGGAGACCGGGTTCGACGCGCTGCAGCAAGGTGCGCAGGCGACTATCTACACCACGCCGCCAGAGCGGGAACTGGGCGGGTTCGACAAGTCGGCCATCGAGCAGATCCACCGCATTCTGATCGAGGCCGGGCGGGAAGAACTGAGGCAGCTGGAAGCGCGCGAACAGGCACGCATTCACGTTCAGAACCTGTCGTCGGCGCTGCTGGGAATAGCCGGGCTGTGGACGGGATTGGCGCTGTTCGGGCTATACCGGGAAACGCTTCGCCTGATCAAGGCCGGGATCGATGCCGAGCAAACGATCAGGCAACTCAGCCTGCATGACCCGCTGACGGGTCTGGCCAACCGGCGCTTCCTGCAGCAGAACGAAAAGCGTCTGATCGCGGGGGCGAAGCGTTCAGGCAAACAGACGGCCGTCCTGGCCATCGATCTGGATGATTTCAAGGCGGTCAACGACCAGTTCGGGCATGCGGCGGGTGACGCGGTGATCGTGAAATCGGCGGAACGGATGCAGCAGTTGCTGCGCGAGTCGGATGTGATCGCCCGATTCGGCGGCGACGAGTTCATCATCGTGCTGGGTCAGGTCGACAATGCGGAAGCAGCGCGTGAGGTCGCACGCCGCGTGGTGGAGAGTTTGTGCCAGCCTATCCCGCTGGAGGGCGGAGGCGTCGCACACATCGGGGCCTCGGTGGGAATGGCCATGTGCTGCACCGACAACGCCAAAGAAACGCTGGACGATCTGCTGAAGAAGGCCGATACGGCACTGTACGCGGCGAAACGCGAAGGCAAACACACCTTCCGGGAAGCCGGGACTTCAGGCGTGTAGGCGTGGGCCATGGGACGCCGAGACCACTATCACGTCTATGTGATCGAACTGTCGAAAGACGTTCTATACGAAGGCCGCTTCAAGAAAGCCAACCCCGGATACATCACGGGCAAGCCCTGCATTTACGTCGGCATGACGGGGCTGGACCCCGATGTGCGCTTCGACAAACACAAGGCGGGCATCCAGTCCAACCGCTTCGTCAAACAATTCGGTCTGCGCCTGTTGCCCGAGCTGTACGAACTGTATAAGCCGATGTCGTATGACCATGCGCGCAGCCTGGAAGTGGAGCTGGCGATCGATTTCCGTGAAGCAGGCTATGGGGTTTGGCAGGCGTAAGCATCATGTCGCGCTGCAACCATTCCGTCGCCGCACCCTTTTCTTGCTGCCGCCTTTAACGCGCCCGTGCCCTGGCGAGCCTGGCCTTCAGCTCCGGCATGATGGCGGCGGCGGCCTTCTCGCCTTCCAGGATGGCGAAGTGGCGGCCTTCAAAATCGGTGCTGCTCACCGCTGACGTCTTCGGCCGGATCACCACGTCGGCATCCTCCAACTCGTGGCGGCTGATGGCATGACCCATGATGGCGAATGTCTGCAGCAGCACGTCGAGGGTGCCGCTGAGCCTGTCGCGGCGGCTCACGTTGGAGATGTCCACGGCGATGACGAAGTCCGCCCCCATGGTGCGCGCCGACTGCGCCGGAACCGGCGAGGTGAGGCCGCCGTCGACATAATCCCGGCCGCCGATCTCGACCGGCTGGAACACGCCAGGCACGGCGCTGGAAGCGCGCACCGCGATGCCGGTGTCGCCGCGACGGAACAGTACCAGCTCGCCGCTTTGCAGGTCGGTGGCGACCACGCCCAGGGGCTTGGGCAACTTCTGGATAGTGAGGTTTTTCACTTTCTGGTTGATGAAGCCCTGCAAGGCCTCACCCTTCAGCACGCCCCGGTTGGGCAGGGTCCAGTCCACCACCATGTCCTCTTCCATTTTCAGCGCCACATTCTGCAGTTCGAAGCCGCTCATGCCCGAAGCGTAGAGTGCCCCCACCACCGAGCCCGCGCTGGTGCCGACCACGATGTCCGGCACGATGCCCTGCGCTTCCAGCGCCTTGATCACGCCAATGTGGGCGAAGCCCCGTGCTGCACCGCCACCCAGCACCAGCGCGATCTTGAGCGGCGGTTTGGGCACCACGACGGGGGTGGGGACGGAACGCGTCGGTGCCGGGGGTGGCGCCGCACAGGCAGAAAGCAGGACGACAATCAGGAGTGTGGTCAGGCGGCGCATTAAAAATCGACCTCGGGTTTGGAGACTGGGCGGATGCCGGGGCAATACTACCCGGCCGAATTGCGAGAGTCATGATCAGGTGCGGTGGGCAATCCTGCCACGCAATAAAAACGGGAACCGAAGTCCCCGTTGTTGGTGGCTGGCTGCGCCCGGATCAGTTCACGTAGTGCTTTCTGCGACGAATCACGAAACCCACCAAACCAAGGCCGACGAGCAATGTGGCATAGGTTTCTGGCTCGGGAACCGCTGCAGCCGCAACCAGATTGACCGCTGCATTCTGGGCGCCGAGGTAGGTGCCGAGATCAACGGTCTTGGTCGGATCGTAATATTCGGGGTCGCTGGGATCGTTGGGATGCGAGTCGCTGAACGTCACCCATGCTTCGTGCGTTTCCGGATCGTACTCTCCGGAATATTTGTAGAACTCGTATCGACGCAGGATCGATGCGGCATTCGGGCCCACCGGCGCCCCGTAACCACTCTCCAGTTGACCGGCAAGCGGATTGCCCGGATCGGTCTGCAACAGTTGCCACTCGACTTCCGTGACGGCCTGATCGATTTTGGCGTTGCCGCCCACAAGCTCTTCCAGACCAATCGGATCCTCAAGCTCCGTAGTGAAAACCTTGACCCAGATTGCCTCCCCAAATTGGGCTTCATTTTCAGGTGCCGGGGCCTGGATTTGTGCAACGACGACAGGGGGATTGCCGACGACGGGGTCGGGTATCACGTTCCAGGTGGGTGCGGGAAGATTGACGATTCCGTTGCTCAATACGCCTGATGTTCCGGTCTCAACCAGCCAGCTATAGGTGATTTTGGTCGCATTCTGGGTGGTGCCGACACCAAAGTGGTCACACGGGGTCGACGCGCTGTAGCCAACGCCGCCACCCGACCAGCAATTGTCTCCAGGCGTAATGAAGCTTCCGCTTGGTGTGCCGTAATCCCAGCTGGTCCCGTCGTACAGGCCCAGATAAGTCACCCTCGTCCCAAACGTCGAGCCGTTCGAATATTCGGTGATGGTGGGTGCGCCATAGCGCACGACGCTCTGTAACGGGTCAAAGCCACGACCGCTTGGAAAGCCGCGACCCTCGCCACCAAAGGTGTCGGTGATATCGCTAATGTGCAAGCCCTCAAGCTCGATTTCAAAACCGTGTGCGGTGAGGCCCGTGTCATTGACGACGTCAAAATTGCCCAGAAAGCCGAACACCGAAGCAGAACTGACGCCCGGTGCGATTGCCATGGATACGGCCATCGCCATGGCACGTGATTTTGATTTCATCATATTGAAAAGCTCTCTGAATTTAAGCCGCGAAAAATTTAGCGCGGCGGCTTGGCCGCCAATACAGTGATGCCACCGTATTTTATTAGGATATTATAATCTTATTATATTGGCGTCAATCCCCAGCATGCCCGTCAGGTGTGGCGCAGCCGGTGAATGCTGGTTACCGCGCCCTATGCGGGAGTGGAAAGCGAGCGCGGCACCGGAAGGGTCGGGTCAAGCTGCTCGCCAACCCGGCTTATTTGGTGAGCGCCATGAACAGCTGCGGCAGCCGCTCCGGCAGCCGCTCGATGCGGTCGATGACGGTGTACTGCCGGCCGAAAATATCGCCGACGTATTCGTCGGCCTTGGGATCGAGGCTGATGCAGTAGGCAAAAATGCCGTCCTGATCGAGCTCTTTCACCGCCTGCCGCGCGTCTTCGATCAGCAGGCGTTCGTCGTGGGTATCGACGTCGGACGGCTTGCCGTCGGTGAGGATCAGCATCAGCTTCTTGTCGGCCGGACGCGCGCCGAGGTAATGCGCGGCGTGACGCATCGCGGCGCCCATGCGGGTCGAGTAGCCCGCGTCCATCGCGGCCAGCCGCGCCTTCACTTCGTCGTCGAAATGTTCGCCGTAGCCCTTGATGTGCAGGTAGCGCACGTCGTGGCGGGTGTTGGAATGGAAGCCGGCGATGGCGAATGAATCGCCGAGCTTTTCAATCGCCCAGGCCAGCAGCGACACGGCTTCCTGGCTCAGTTCGAGGATGGTCTGGTCGGAGCCGGCGGCCTTTTCGTTGAGCGATTCCGACAGGTCGAGCAGCAGCATCACGGCGATGTCGCGGCCGTCGGTGCGGTGGCTCATGTTGATGCGCGGATCGGGGGTGGCGCCACCCTTGAAGTCAATCAGCGAACGGATGGCGACGTCGAGATCGAGCTCGCTGCCTTCTTCCTGATAGCGGATGCGCACCTTGTCCTGCGGCTTCAGCAGGTCGAGCATTTTCTTCAGCTGCTTGGCGAGCGCGCTGTGCTTGGCGAGCAGGCGGTCGATGTCGGCCGGGTTGCCGCTGGCGTGCAAGCCTTCATACACGCTGGCCCAGTCCGGGCGATAGGTCTGGCTGTTGTAGTCCCACTCGGGGTAGTGGCGCGGCGGCAGACCTTTGATTTCTGCGTCCGGCGCGGCCTTGCGGTCTTCGTCGAAGGCTTCTTCCTCGTCGCCGGCCTCGATGAATTGCCACATGTGGCGGTTGTCGTCGCGGTAGTCGATGACGGTGTTGTCGAAGTGGACCTTGGCGAACTGGTCGCTCTGGCGGCGGGTTTTGGCAACGTAACTCAGAGCCAGCGCAGCGATTTCCTGTGTGCTCGAATCACCCTTGCCCATGATCGCGTGGAAGCGCGCAACAAAGTCGTTGAGGTCGGCGTCAGCGTAGCCGTGCGCGGGATCGAGCAGCGCGCGCGACAGCATCGCCATGCGATGGCGCAGACAGGACGTGGTCTGCGGATCGCAGGCGGCTTCCAGCGGCTGCGGATGCAGCGCGAGGAACAGGCGGCGCAGGCCGGGGTAGATGCGGGTCAGCAGCGTCTCGACGCGGCAGTCCTCGAAGAACTCCACCGCCATACGCTGGAATGGGCTCCAGTTGTCGGCGATCTGCGGCCGGGTCCAGCGGCGGTGGCCGACCATGTGGGCCAGGGTGGCGCGGTAACGGTCGAGGCCGCTGATTCCATGTGCATCGTCCTGCACGTCCGGCACGCGCATGCCGAGCTTGTCGTAATACGGCACCGGTTTGCGCAGTTCGTCGAAGGCGGTGGAATACGGCACCAGTTGTTCTGCGTCGTTCCACAGGCCGCGCAGGTAGAGATCGAGCTTGCGCTCGACGTCCATGAACAGGGTGCCGTGGCGTTCGCGCTGCAGCACCGCGCGGCTGTCGGCCGACTGCACGCTGAAGTAATCCTTCTGCCGCTCGGGATGGGTGCGGTAGTTGCGGATGCCGTATTCCACCCAGTTTTTCAGGCCGGCCAGTGTCAGCTGGTTCAGCAGGTTCGGCGCCTGGGCGAAAAATTCCGGCAGGCCGGGGCTCGGAAAAGTGGTGTGGTGACCGTGGATGGAGCCGGTGGTGCGCTCCATGAAATCCAGCGTGATATCCAGATAATGCTGCATCTGCTCCTGCGAGTGCAGGCGGCGCGCAACCGCGGCCAGCGTTTGCAGGAAAGGCGTGATGGCATTGCCGTTGGGCGATTTCTGCATGCGCTGGATGATTGCCATCACCGCAGGCAGCGCCGACTCGCCCACGGCTTTGGCGGTGGACGGCCACTCTTCCAGGAATGCCAGCATCGGCTCGACGCCGCGCCCCAGCTTGCCGATGACGCGCGCGGCTTCGAGGTAGGCATCGATGCCTTCGCGCGTGAGCACCGCCAGCGCCTCGGCCATGACATCCTCGAACACCGCTTCGACCTGCGGGAAGCGGGTGTCGACCTGCGCCCAGTAGGCGCGCATCAGGGGATGCTGGTATTCGGTTTCCGTGGTCACGTTTTGAATTTAGGCAAACGTGGCGTCGATGGCGTGATCGAGCGTGTCGCGAATGTCCGCGTCGTCGGTGATCGGCCGCACCAGCGCCATGCGGCATGCGTCGCGCGGGTCGACGCCGTCCTTGATCAGCGTCGCTGCGTAGACCAGCAGACGCGTCGAGATGCCTTCGTCCAGACCGTGGCCCTTGAGGCCGCGCGCGACTGCGCCGATTTTCACCAGCTTGGCGGCCATGGCGGCGTCGGCACCGGTCTCCTTCGCCACAATCTCGGTTTCCAGCGCGGCGTCGGGGTAATCGAAATCGAAGCCGGTGAAGCGCTGCTTGGTCGACTGCTTCAGATCCTTCATCAGCGTCTGGTAGCCCGGATTGTAGGAAATCACCAGCTGGAAATCGGGATGCGCGTGGATCAGCTCGCCCTTCTTGTCCAGCGGCAGGGTGCGCCGGTGGTCGGTGAGCGGGTGGATCACCACCGTGGTGTCCTGGCGCGCTTCGACGATTTCATCGAGATAGCAGATCGCGCCGATGCGCGCGGCGGTGGTGAGCGGCCCGTCGAGCCAGCGGGTGCCGTTGGCTTCCAATAAATAGCGGCCCACCAGATCGCTCGCGGTCATGTCCTCGTTGCAGGCCACGGTGATCAGCGGCTTGTTGAGCTTCCACGCCATGTATTCGATGAAGCGCGATTTGCCGCAGCCGGTCGGGCCTTTCACCATCACCGGCAGGCGGTTGCGGTAGGCGGCCTCGTACAGCGCGACTTCGTTCTTCTGCTGCTGATAGAACGGTTCCTGCTGGATCTTGTATTGGTCTTTGTCGGTCATTTAATCCCCCCTAACCCCCCTTTTTCAAAGGGGGGGATATCTTGGAAGAAAAACGCCCCCAGCGAACCGGAGGCGTTTCTTGCAGCTCAGTGCACAGCCAGATTACTTGTGCACGCCCAGCTTTTCACGCCAGCCGGGGAAGATCTTGTCGGCGTCGCCGGGGAAGGACTCGAAGGCGCGAGCGAACTCTTTGTGCTCTTTCGCGTATTCGATCGGGTCGGCGCCCGACTTCCAGCACTCGTACGACTGGCGCAGCGAGATCGCGCCGGCAGCGGGGCTGTCGATGTGACCGTAGGAGCCGCCACCAGAGGTGTTGATGACGTTGCCGTGACCCAGGTTCTCGAAGAAGCCGGGCAGACGCAGTGCGTTCATGCCGCCGGAGATGATCGGGGTGGTGGGCTTCATGCCGTACCACTTCTGGAAGTAGACCGGACCCTGACACTCGTCACGCTCGATCATGTAGGCGATGTTCTTGTCGCTGTTTTCGCCTTCCATCTTGCCGTAGCCCATGGTGCCGACGTGGATGCCGGACGCTCCCTGCAGACGCGAGATCTTGGCCAGCACGAACGCGGTGTAGCCACGCAGCGCCGACGGCGAGGTGATCATGCCGTGGCCGGCACGGTGGTAGTGCAGGTACTGGCTGGGGTACTGACGACGGGCGGTGGTAATCATGCCGGGGCCGCCAACGAAACCGTCGACCAGGAAGGCCAACTTGTCAGCGTCGGGACCGAAGGTCTCCAGACCGAAATCGGCACGCGCCATCATTTCGTAGTGATCGTCAGCGGTGATGTTCAGGGAGAACAGCTTGGCCTGACCGGTTTCGTCCTGCGCGCGCTTCATCGCGTCATACACCAGCGGCAGCACTTTCTTCAGCGGGCAGAACACCTGGTTGCCTTGCGGCTCGTCGTTCTTGATGAAGTCGCCGCCCAGCCAGAACTGGTAGGCCGCAGCCGCGAACGGCTCGGGACGCAGGCCCAGTTTCGGCTTGATGATGGTGCCGGAGATGTAGCCGCCGTCCTTGACCGGGCGACCGAGGATGCGCCACATGTCGGAGATGTCACGCGAGGGGCCGTCGAACATCTGGATGGCGCGCTCGGGCATGTAGAAGTCGTGGATCTTGGCGTGCTCGATGTCGCCCATGCCCTGGTTGTTGCCGATCACCAGCGTCAGGAAGGAGACGATCATGAAACGGCCGTCGGTGACGTTGCGGTCGAACAGCTCGATCGGGTAAGCGATCCGCATGTCTTCGGTGGCTTCGTCGATGTAGTACACCAGTGCGTCAACGCCCTTGGTGAAATCGTCGGTGGTGGAGACTTCGACGTTGGTGCCGGTCGAGGACTCGGCTGCGAAGTGCGCCGCGCAGGACAGGTAGCTGCCGAAACCGGGCTTCGGCTTCATCTTGTAAGCGACGAGGATGTGCTTGCCACCCTTGATGAGGTCTTCTTCTTTGAGGCTGAGGTCGGCGTAACGTGCGGACTGATCCATTGCTTGGCTCCTTCGGTTGTTGAACAGGACGTCAGGAGGGATGCCCCTGAAATCGATAGGGGCGGACTATACGCACGGGTTTCTATAATTAATATTAAATTGTTATGATTAAAACCATATCGTTTTACTTATGATTTTATGCGCCGTCTGACGCTCCGCCAGTTCCGTGTATTCGAAGCGGTCGCCCGCCATCTGTCGTTCACCCGCGCGGCGGAAGAGCTGCATCTGTCGCAGCCTGCCGTGTCGATGCAGGTGCGCGGCATTGAGAAAATCCTCGGGCTGCCGCTCACCGAACAGTTCGGCAAGAAGATCTTTCTGACCGAGGCAGGGCGCGAGGTGCTGTACGCCAGCCAGAGCATCACCGCGCGGCTGGACGACCTGCAGGCCAATCTGGCGCAGTTGCGCGGCATGGACAGCGGCCTGCTCAACATCGCGGTGACGACCACGGTGAGCGCGATTTCCACCCGCATCCTGGCCAGCTTTCGCGGCCGCTTCCCCAAGGTGTCGATCCATCTCGACGTGTCCAACCGCGAATCGGTGCTGGGTCTGCTGGCAGCCAACCGCATCGATCTCGCGATCATGGGGCAGGTGCCGGACGGCCTCGACCTCGATGCCATCCGCTTCATGGACAACCCGCTGGTGGTGATCGCGCCGCCCGACCATCCCCTCGCCCGCAAGAAGAAGGTGACGATCCAGGACCTCGCCGCGGTGCCCTTCCTGGTGCGCGAGACCGGCTCCGGCACCCGCGGCGCGATGGAGCGTTATTTCGCGGACAAGGGCATGGACATCGTCACCAGCATGGAGATGAGCAGCAACGAGGCGATCAAGCAGGCAGTGCAGGCCGGGCTGGGACTCGGCATTCTGTCGCTGCAGACGCTGGAGCAGGAGCTGGCGCTGAAGCGGCTGGCGGTGGTCGCGGTCGAAGGCTTCCCCATCATGCGCCACTGGTACATCGTCCACCGGGCCGACAAGCGGCTGTCGCCGGTGGCGCAGGCGTTCAAGTCGTTTGTGCTGGAGTCGGCGCGCTAGCCAGTCTCACCGGGAACAGTTGATAAATACGGCTCAGCGTCTATTCATATAGCTGCCGCATGCAACGCGGCCATTCCAATAAGGTGGATATATGAACAAGCCGGTGGCCGCAGCTCGCAAGCGCACTTCATGGAAAACCCGGATAGGCCGCGGCGCGCTTCCCGCGCTGCTCGCCGCCCAGATCGGCCAGGCTGCGGCGGCGCCGCCCGAACAGGCGGAGCTGGATGCGCTGCGCCTGCAGCTGGAAGCGCAGGCGAAACAACTCACCGAACAGCAGCAACTGCTGGAAGCCGAGCTCAGGAAACTGGAACAGCACAGGCAATCGCTGCAGGAAACCCGGCGCAGTATCGAGGCGATGCAGCGGCAGCTGGGGATGCCGGTCAACATTGATCCGGTGCTGGTGTCCGAGGCCGATGCGTCGAAGTACCGCGGGCGCGGGCCGGATTCGGCAGAGCGGCTGGACAACGTGCTCGATGCGGTGAACCTGTTCTCCGAGCCCAGCATCATGACGCCCAAGGGCACTTTCGTTTTCGACCCCTATCTGCAATACGTCTACAACTCGTCCGACCGCCTGTCCGTCATTGGCTTCAGCGTGCTGAATGCGGTGCTGATCGGCGAAATCAATGTGAGCCAGTCCAATCGCACCAACTGGATCGTGAACCTGGGCGGGCGCTACGGCGTAACCAATCGCTTCGAAGTCGAAGCCCGCGTGCCCTATATCTACCGCACCGACGACAC
>JAGVGD010000184.1 GCA_020057245.1 Thiobacillus sp.
CATGATCTTCTGGTGGCCTTTGCCCGGTCGCAAGACTGGTCGATCGAGTGGACCGAAGAGTCGCATCCTGACGACCTGTTCGAGCTGCTTGACACCCATCGCATCAATCTCGCGGCGGCGGCATTGCCGCGTGCGGTGGTCAGGGATCACCACCTGATTGCAGGGCCGATTCTGTTCGAGTCGCCGGTGCATATCGTGACCCGTGTCGGCGAGAGGACGCCACGCAACGTGGCTCAATTGGCGGGTAAAAAGCTGGCGTTGATCATAGGCTCAGGTCACAGCCCGATGCTGATGCGGCTGAAGCGAAAGCATCCCAGGTTGAGCTGGGCCGCGCTGGAAAATGTCTGGCCTGAGGAGTTGCTGGCGCAGCTGCAGGCGGGCAAGTACGACGCGGTGGTGATCAACGGCATGGATTTCGACCCGATGCGCAATCTCTACCCGGAACTTGGGGTGGCATTCGATCTGCCCGACAAGCAGAAAATTGTCTGGGCCTTGCCGAAGAACAGTTCGCAGGCGCTGCGCAACGAGCTGGCGCGCTTTATCGAAAAGGCGCGTGAGGATGGCACGATCAAGCGCATTCACGAACGCTATTTCGGCCATCTCAAGCGGCTCGACAGCAGCGACATCCTTGGCATACTGGAACGCCGCCCGACGCGCCTGCCCGGGCTGCGGCAACATTTCCAGGAAGCGCAAACACTGACCGGAATCGACTGGCGATTGCTGGCCGCGATCGGTTATCAGGAGTCGCAGTGGAACGCGTTTGCCACTTCGCCGACCGGGGTGCGCGGGCTGATGATGCTGACCGGGGAGACCGCCGACCGCATGGGCGTGACCGACCGGCTGGATGCGCGGCAGAGCATTCTGGGGGGCGCGCGTTATCTGGTGATGATGAAAGAAGCCTTGCCGCGCCGGATTCCCGAACCGGACCGCACCTGGCTCGCGCTTGCCGCGTACAACCAGGGTCAGGGTCACATGGAGGACGCGCGCCGCATCACGCAGGCGCGCAAGGGCAGTCCGGACAGCTGGGCGGATGTGAAGGAGGCCTTGCCATACCTGAGCCGGGGCACCTATGCCGCGGCGATGAAATACGGCTATGCGCGTGGCGGCGAGGCGCTGCATTTTGCAGAGAACATCCGCAGCTATTACGACATCCTGCTGCGGCTGGAGCCGGAGTACAAACCCCTGTTCAATCTGGGCCGGCGCAGCGACGCTGACGCGTCGCCGGGTTAATTCAACCAAGGCAGCGACGCCGACGTGCCGCCGGGTTGAATCCGTTCAGGCCGGCGTGAGCCGTTCGATGCCGCCCATCCACGGCCGCAGGGCTTCCGGCACGGTCACGCTGCCGTCGGCGTTCTGATAGTTTTCCAGCACCGCCACCAGCGTGCGTCCCACCGCCAGCCCCGATCCGTTCAGCGTATGCAGCAACTCCGGCTTGCCTTGACCGACGCGGAAGCGCGCCTGCATCCGCCGCGACTGGAAGGCCTCGAAGTTGGAGCAGGAGGAGATTTCGCGATAGGTGTTCTGCGCCGGCAACCACACTTCGAGGTCGTAGGTCTTGGCCGCCGAAAAGCCCATGTCGCCGCTGCACAAGGCCATTTTCCGGTAGGGCAGGCCGAGCTTTTGCAGAATCGTTTCGGCATGGGCGGTGAGCGCTTCGAGCGCGGCGTAGGAATCTTCCGGGCGCACCATCTGCACCAGCTCGACCTTGTCGAACTGGTGCTGGCGGATCATGCCGCGCGTATCGCGGCCGTAGGAGCCGGCCTCCGAACGGAAGCAGGGTGTGTGCGCGACGAAGCGCAGCGGCAGTGTTTCGGCGGCGACGATTTCATCGCGCAGCAGATTGGTCACCGGGACTTCGGCGGTGGGGATGAGGTATAGAGTTTTTTGAACCACCTTAAGTTCAGCCCCGTCCGGAAGCGTACCGTCAGAGTTTGGTTTCTTATTAATATAAATATCGGCTCCTGACGCTACTCCTGCGTTGGGTCGAATAGCAAACAGGTCTTCCTCGAACTTCGGCAGCTGCCCGGTGCCGCGCATCGAGTCGGCGTTCACCAGATACGGCACATAGACCTCGGTGTAGCCGTGCTCGGTGGTATGGGTGTCGAGCATGAACTGCGCCAGCGCCCGGTGCAGCCGCGCCAGGCCGCCGCGCATCACCGAAAAGCGGCTGCCGGTGATTTTGACGGCGGCGGCGAAGTCGAGCTGGCCCAGGCTTTCGCCGATGTCGACGTGGTCGCGCACGGCGAAGTCGAAGTTGCGCGGCGTGCCCCAGCGGCTGACTTCGACGTTGGCGGATTCGTCCTTGCCGGGGGCGACCGATTCGTGCGGCAGGTTGGGCACGCCCATCAGGAAGTCGTTGATCTCGGTCTGCAGGGCCGCCAGTCGTTCTTCCAGCTGCTTGAGTTCGTCGCCCAGTCCCGCCACTTCGGCCATCACTGCCGTGGTGTCTTCGCCCTTGCCCTTCATCATGCCGATCTGTTTCGACATGCTGTTGCGATGGCTTTGCGCCTCCTGGGTGCGGGTCTGGATGGTCTTGCGCTCGGCTTCCAGCGCGTCGAAACGTGCGGCATCGAAGGCAAAGCCGCGCGCCGCGAGGCGCTCGGCGACAAGGGCTGCGTCTTTGCGCAGCAGCTGGATATCAAGCATGGGAGTAGGGAGGAAGCGCCAAAACCGCTATTTTCCACGATAGCCGCCGCCTGCGGCTAGGGGGCGCTGAATTTAGCGTGGCGTGTTCGCGATTTCGCTGCGCCCGAACCCATGCGCATGCCATGGGATAATGGCTATGATTGTGTAAACCCCGACCAACCCATGTCCTGCGTGCCGCCATGTCCCAGCCCCACACCGCCGTTCTGCTGATTTCCTGCCCCGACCAGAAAGGCCTGGTGGCCGCGATTGCAGAATTCCTGCTGCGCCACGATGCCAACATCCTGCACGCCGATCAGCACCAGGATGCCGAGCTGAAGCTGTTTCTGATGCGGGTGGAATGGGATCTGCATGGCTTCCAGCTGGCGCTGGACGCGTTTTCTGCGGCGTTCGAGCCGCTCGCCGAACGCTTCGGGATGACCTGGCGGCTCGCCGAATCCAGCCGCAAGCCCCGTCTCGCGGTGTTCGTGTCCAAGTTCGATCATTGCCTGGCCGATCTGCTGTATCGCTACCAGAGCGGCGAACTGCACTGCGAGCTGCCGATCATTGTGTCCAACCATGAAGACACGCGCTGGCTGGCCGAGGCGTATCACATTCCTTATCAGTTTCTGGAAATGAAAAAGGACGCCAAGCATGAAGCCGAGCAGATCCAGCTGGCGATCCTGCGCGACAAGAAAATCGATTTCATCGTGCTGGCGCGTTACATGCAGGTGCTGTCGCCCGAGTTCATCCGCCACTTCCCCAACCGCATCATCAATATCCACCATTCTTTCCTGCCGGCTTTTCACGGCGCCAAGCCGTATCACCGCGCGTTCGAGCGCGGGGTCAAGCTGATCGGCGCGACTGCGCACTACGTCACCGAAACCCTCGACGACGGTCCCATCATCGAGCAGGACGTGGCGCGCATGTCGCATCGCGACAGCCTCGGCGACCTCATCAACAAGGGCGCCGATCTGGAAAAAGTAGTGCTGTCGCGCGCGGTGAAATGGCATCTGGACAACCGCGTGCTGGTGTACGCCAACAAGACGGTCGTGTTCGACTGAGGACGCATGCTCACGCTCGGCGTTCCCCGCATCGATCCGTCGATTTCGCGCACGGTTGACACCCGGCCGAAGGCGGTGGCGGCATGGCTGGAGCGCCTGCCTTTCGCCAGCCCGATGGAAAGCGCCCAGCAGCTGGTCACCGCTTTGTACGCGCTCAATCGCAGCCCGCTGGACGAGACGGTGCGTTACACCCTGATGCAGTTGTATCGCCCGGTGGTGGCACGCGTGTGCCGGAATCTGGAAACGCTGCTCGCCGGCTTTGGCGTGCCGCCGCGTACCCAGCAACGGCAGCTCGGCGTCTTGCTGCGCGAATTGCAGATCGAGCACAGCATCGGCTACAAACACCTGCTGCTGGCGCTGATCCAGCCGCGCTCGGGCCGCGTCAACGCCAGACTGCTGGCCGAAATTGCGGCGCAGCTGATGGGCGCGCTGCGCGATATCCAGACCGCCTGCCAGCTGACCCGTACCCTGACCACGCCCGGGCTGTGGCAGGAGCTGCATACGCTTTACGCCTACGCGCAGACTGTCAGGCTGGCCGACAGTGCGACAAACGATACGCCTGTCCTCAGTCTGGCTTACCGGCAGGCTGTGCTGATGGCGCTGGCTGATCCGCCACGCATGCGTCACGCGGAGATCACCTTCACCCGTCACGTGCTGGATCGATTTGCCGGGCTGGCGCAGTTGTGCGACGCGCCCGTCGACCTGCATCGCGGCTTTGCGATCCCGACCGCGGGCGACGCCGCGCCCAGCCATTACGCGACGGGTCTCCGTTCTGGCGGAATCTGGCTCGATACCGAGACGCTGTGTTTCCAGCTGCACGAAACCGTCATCGAGCTGCGTCGCGGCGCATCGCTGCGGCGGGTGGGACTGGCGCCGGAAATGGACGCCGAGTTCAGCCTGGGCACGTGCATCCGCCTGCTCAAGCAATGGAGCAGCGGAGCAGCGCGCACCTACAAGCGCTATCCCACGCCTGGCCGCCCGGTACAGACGGTGGCGGGGGTGAGCGCCATACACCGCCTGCTGGAAAGGGCGGCGCAAGCGAACCGCCCCGAACCGCTGGAATCGGATGCGCACCATATCCACATCATCGAACCTTCGTTCGCCGCAACCGCCGCCAATACGGCCCAATGGATCAGCAGCAACGACAGCGCGGTGGGCATGGCCCTCAACGGTGCGCCGGATGCGCCTTTGAATCTGAAGGTGGGCGATGCGCTGGCGGTGCGGGTAGGGGATGTCGCGGATTGGTCGCTGGGCGTGATTCGCTGGAGCCGGATGCGCGACGCGCAGCAGGTCGAGCTCGGCGTCGAGCGGCTTGCGCCGCAGGTCCAGCCGGCGTGGGTGCGCCCGCTGCGTGGCGGCAAACTGGCGGAGCCGGCTTTATTCGTTCCCGGTCTTGCCGCACTCAGGCAAAATGACCGCCTGTTGCTACCCCATCATCTCTATCAGGTCGGGATGGACGCCGAGGTCGTGCACGCCCACCATCGCTACATGCTGACCTTCGGCAAGCGTTTCGAGCATACGCCGAGCTTCGACCTGATCGACTTCACGATTTTTGCTGACCTTCCTACATGACTGAAATTCTAGTGTTGTATTACAGCGCCCACGGCAGCGTGCGCGAGATGGCGCAGCTGGTTGCGCGCGGCGTTAACCAGACCGGCGCAGTGGCGCGGCTGCGCAG
>JAGVGD010000112.1 GCA_020057245.1 Thiobacillus sp.
CGAGTCCGACCCGGCGGCGCGCGCGTCCGGTGGCGGACAAGACCGGCGAGCCGGTCCCGGCTGCGGCCAAGGCGGAGCCGAGCGCCGAGGACAAGAAAAACCAGGCCATCGAGATTGTGGTGAGCACGGTGGACCAGCTGCTGGCCGAACGCGGCGGCGAGGGTGCGATTTCGGCCTCGTTGATCAAGAGCACTATCAAGCGCGTACATCCGGGCTTCAGCGAATCGGAATACGGCTACAGCGCGTTTGGCAAAATCCTCGACGATGCACACAGGAAAGGTGCGCTGGCCGTGGACAAGAAGGAGGGCGGCGCGGTCTTCGTCAGCCTGCCGGCATCCCGGGCCTGACAAGGCCGAACCGCTGTCGGGAGGTGATGTGGCCAAGAAACCCTATCCGTTGTCCAAGGTGTATGGCCTGCTGGAGCCGGGGCCGGTGGTGTTGATCACCACTGCCAGCAAGGGCCGCAGCAACGTCATGACGCAGTCGTGGCACATGATGTTGGAGTTCGAGCCGCCGCTGCTGGCGGCGGTCATCAGCGGCCGCAACTATTCATTCGAGCTGCTGCGGGCCAGCCGGGAATGCGTGATCAATATCCCGACGCTGGAACTGGCGGAAAAGGTGGTGGCCTGCGGCAATACCTCGGGGCGCACCACCGACAAGTTCAGCGCCTTCGGCCTGACGCCCACCCCGGCCGCCTGCGTGGCTGCGCCGCTGATCGCGGAGTGCTATGCCAGCATCGAGTGCCGGGTGGTGGACACGCGGATGGTCAACAAATACAACCTGTTCGTGTTCGAGGCGGTCAAGGCCTGGCTCGACCCGGCGCAACCCGACCCGCGTACGCTGCATCATCGTGGCAAGGGCGCGTTCATGGTGGCCGGCGAGACCGTGAAACTGCGCTCGAAAATGAAATGAAGCCGCTGCCAGAGCGGCTGTCGCGCCATGCCGCGGCAGAAACATTCCTTAACAAATCTGCGGCGGCGAGACATCCTGCGGATACATTGCGCGACCACACTGCCTCCCATGCCGTATCCATTCCGGATCGGCTTTTGACTCAGTCTCAAAGGAGAAAGCAATGAAATCGATGTTGACCAAACGAGTTCTTCTGGTCGCGCTGCTTGCGGGGGGTGGCGTGTTGGCTGCCTCCGCGTATGCCATGAACGGCGGCCCCGAGGGCAAGCCCGGTTGCGAGATGCGCCACGGCCCGGCGATGCAGGAGAAAATGGCGGAACGGCACGACAAGCGCCTGGTCGAATTGAAGGACAAGCTGAAACTGACGCCCGCGCAGATGGCCGCATGGCAGACCTTTTCCGAGGTCGAAAAACCCAGACAGCCGGCGCAGGACCGCGAAGCCATGCTCGAGGCGTACGCAAAAATGAACACGCCACAGCGTCTGGACGCGATGCTGGAGCAATCCCAGGTTCGCCATGCGCAGAAGGTGGCGCGCGCCGAGGCGGTGAAAAGTTTTTACGCCCAGCTGACGCCCGAGCAGCAGGCGGTGTTCGATGCGCAAGCCAAGTCGAACCCGGGCCACGGCCATCACGGGAAAGCCCGTCAGCAGTCGTAATGCGCGGGGCTTGACGGCTGAGGGGGCGGGCGACCGCCCCCTCTTCATGGAGAGGGGCTCAGGCCTTGTCCGCCGGTTCCGCCGGTTCGGTCGGTTCGGTCGTTTCCGCAACCGGCGGTGTCTCGGGGGCGGTCGCTTTCCTGTGTTCCTTTTCGGCTTTCTTTTTCTTTTTTTCCAGTTCGCGCTGGCGCTTTTCGTAGGAATAGTTCGGTTTCATGACACGGCTCGGATCGGTGGTGGAACAGACACAATACCCCAGCCGGGCGCATACGCCGTCACCTGCAGGATTTTGGGTCGCCGGTCGCGCTCAACTTCCGCGCCATCCTGCCGGGTCTTCTGCGAAAATGCGGCGCTTGCTGTGCGACGGCAGCCGCTGTTGCGCATGCTTCACCCAGCTTCCAGGTAAATCCCATGAAAAAAACCGATTTGTACAAGAACGAAGGTCTCAAGATCAGCGGCCAGATGCGCCAGGCCGGCACCCCGGACCGCTTTGGCGGCGCCGCTGGCGCGGCCTTGTCGCGTCGCGATCAGCGCAAGCAGGAACAGGCGCAGGGTCTGGTTGCGTTTGCGGTCAAACTCGATGGCGAACTGGTGAAGCAGATTCATGCGCGGGCCGCAGCGTGCCAGATGACGCTCAGCGAAACGGTTGCCGAACAGCTTGGCAAAGGTCTGGCCGCCGCCTGATCGCGCGGACACGTCTGAAGATTCGCCTTGCCTGGATTTGAGATGAAAGATTTGAGATGAAGCGCCTGCTGCTGATCGTCGCGCTCGCGCTTGCTGCGTATCTGGGACTTACCCCTGCGCCGGGACTTTCCGACCGGCCCGCAAGCGGCGGGCCGGTCGTCGTCGAAAACAGCCCGGCAGTCATCGATCAGGCCTTTGCCGGGCGGCGCAGCAACCTGCAGGTGGAAGGGCAGGGCACGGTGCAAAGGCTGCTGGCGGACGACAATAAAGGCAGTCGCCATCAACGTTTCATCGTGCGGCTGGATTCCGGGCTGACCGTGCTGGTGGCGCACAACATTGATCTGGCGCCGCGCCTCGATGCCTTGCGCGCGGGAGATGCCATTGCCTTTGCCGGCGAATACGAATGGAGCTCGAAGGGAGGCGTGATCCACTGGACGCACCACGATCCGCAAGGCCGCCACCCCGGCGGCTGGCTCAGGCACGGCGGCCGGACTTACGAATAGGGGTGCGCGATGCCTGAACTGTTTTTGCCACTGAGCCTGCCGCATGCGCTTGCAGCCTGGAACACGCCCGGTTTCGGTGATGTTTTCAAACAGGAAACCGAGCGGCTCAACCCGAACCTGCTGCCTTTGCAGCAAGGGCTGTCGGGCACCAGCGACGTGGCCGACGAGCCGTTCCGGGTGATGCTGATCGGCGCGGCTTTGGATACGGGCGCCTGCATCCGCGTGAAGGCGGGGATTTTCTACGCCGGCATACTCGGCGGCTGCAGCTGCGCCGACGATCCGACGCCGCTCGAATCGCAGCCTGAGTACTGCGTGCTGTGGTTCGACATCGACAAAACCAGCGCGGCAACCCATGTCAGTCTGGTTGCGGACGACTGATTTTCGTACAGGCTGCTAGGCCACGCTGCCGAAGCTGCTGTCGCTGGCCATGAACGGCGCTTTCAGACCGGCCAGACGGCAACTCTGGGCAACCGGCCCACCTGGAAACAGGGTGTAGAGAAACCTCAGGCCGCCCTGCAGGTGGAAGTGCTCGCCCAGCGCGTCGTGCAATTCACGCAATCCGATCACGGTGTCTTCGTCATGATGTGCGAAATAACTCTGCAGCGCGCGAATGACATCCCAATGTGCCAAGCCGAGTTCCAGCCCTTCATCCCGCGCAATTTTCAAGGCGTCTTCCGGCGCCCATTCGAGCGGCGCGTAGGGAAAATCGGGGTGGGTGGCGCGGTCGCCAACCAGTTTGTTGATGTCGGTGGATGTGTGCAGCATGATCAGGCTCCTTCAACGTTTTCACATCGTCAGCATAGGTCAGCGGCGGTGCGATTCAATACTGCAGGCCGGCCGTCAGGGCGGAAGGAGATCAATCTTCTGAATGCTTGCGGGACCGACGGCCGGCTTGGACCGGCTGTCACGCCGGGCTTTCAGTCGGGTCGCCGGGCGCGCAAGGTAGGGGGCTCATCGGGCGCTTTCCGCAGCCCGACAGGCTCCTGGGCTCAAGCAAGCCGGTATAAAGCCGTATTCATTCAATGTCGACTAAATTGTCATCTTTATAATTTCATCCGGCCGGATCAACAACGGGTCAACGAGGCAGGTTACAGAAAGCGTTTCATCGATGAGTGAACTGGAACAACGCATCAGCGTCGAGCAGGTGAGGGTGGGGCTGTATATCCATCTGGAAGACTGGATGGATCATCCTTTCCTGTTCAGCAGCTTCAAGGTGCGCAACGAAAAGCAGCTGCAGATTCTGCGTTCCCTGAAAATGACGCATGTGCTGTACGACCCGGCGCGCAGCGATCAGCCACCCTTGCCGCCGCCCGCAGCGGACGCGCCGCCGTTACCGCCTGTTGCGGCGCCGGCGGTCGATCCCGAAATAGAGGCAATGTGGGCGGCCAAGCAGGCGCGGCGTGAAAAGCTGGCGGTGCAGCGCGAGGCGCTGGGACGCTGCGACAAGAAATTCAGCGCCGGGGTGGCGACGGTTCAGTCCCTGCTGCGCAACCTGTTTTCACGTTCGGAAGAATCGATCCGCCAGGCGCACACGCTGGTGTCGGAGATGGTCGATTCGATGCTGGTCGACAAGGATATCGTGCTGCATCTGATGAACGCCAAGGCCGGCGACGAAGGGGCGTATTACCACGCGCTCAACGTCACCATGCTGGCGCTGATTCTGGGACGCGAGGCGAAGCTGGATGACTGGGAAATGCGCGCGCTCGGACTGGGCGCTCTGCTGCACGACCAGGGCAAGGAAAAAGTGCCGAGCCAGATCCGGCTGAAGAAAACGCCCTGGACCACCGCCGAACGCAATTTCTATCAGATGCACGTGGCCTATGGCATGGAGATGCTGCAGCAGCTTCCGGATATCAGCGCAGCGGCGCTCGACGTGGTGGGGAAGCACCACGAGCTGCTCGACGGCAGCGGTTTTCCCGGCAAGCTCAAGGGCGGGCAGATCGGCCGGCTGGCGCGCATCGCCTGCATCGCCAACACCTTCGACAACTACTGCAACCCGATCAACCCGGCGGAGGCGATGACGCCGGCCGAAGCCTTGTCCTTCATGTTCAAGTACGAGAAGGGCAAGTTCGACCCCGAACTGATGCAGCTATTCGTGCGCTGCATGGGGGTGTATCCGCCGGGCAGCCTGGTGCAGTTGAACAATGGCCAGACCGGCCTGGTGATGAGTGTGAACCCCGGCCGGCTGCTGCAGCCCTCGCTGCTGATTTACGATCCGGAGGTGCCCAAGGATGAAGCCTTGTGGCTCGACCTGAGCGAGGGAAGCCATCTGTCGGTGGTGAAAACCCTGCGCCCGCAGGAACTGTGCAAGGCCGTGCTGGATTACCTCGATCCGCGCACGCGCATCAGCTATTTCACCGATAGCGGGAGTGTCCCGCCGCGTGCCTGAATCGCTGTGGGTTAGCCCAGCCCCGCAGCAAGCGCAATGCGGTAGGTGACGAACGCGGCCAGATAGGCCAGCGCAAACAGATACCCCGCCATGATCAGCGGCATGGTCCAGCCGCCGGTTTCGCGTTTGATGGTGGCCAGCGTGGCCAGACACTGCGGTGCAAATACAAACCACGCCAGCAGCGACAGCGCAGTGGCGAGGCTCCAGCTGTGAGCGATCAGCGGGGTCAGCGCCCGCGCGGTGTCATCGCCGGTTGCCGACAGCGAATACACCGTGCCGAGTGCACTCACCGCCACTTCGCGCGCGGCCAGCCCGGGTATCAGTGAAATGCTGATTTGCCAGTTGAAGCCGATGGGCGCGAACACCCCCGCCAGCGCATGCCCGAGTTGCCCGGCAAAACTGTAAGTGATGGCGGCTCCGGTGGCGCCTGCGGGTGGCGCGGGAAAGCTCGCCAGAAACCACAGCAGGACGGTGAGCAGCAGAATGATGCCGCCCACCCGCTTGATGAAAATCGTTGCGCGCTGCCACAGGCCGATGGCGATGTTGCGCAGGCGCGGCCAGTGGTAGCTGGGGAGTTCCATCATCAGCGGGTGCATGAGCTGGCGCGCGGTGAAGCGCTTGAGCAGCCAGGCAACCGCCAGCGCGCCGACGATGCCGGCGACGTAAAGGAGAAACAGCACCAGGCCCTGCAATTCAAACAAGCCAGCCACTTCGCGGTGCGGGATGAAGGCGGCAATCAGCAACGCATACACCGGCAGCCGCGCCGAGCAGGTCATCATCGGCGCGATCATGATGGTGACCAGGCGGTCGCGCGTATTGGTGATGGTGCGCGCCGCCATGATGCCGGGAATCGCGCAGGCGAAGCTCGACAGCAGGGGAATGAACGAGCGGCCGGAGAGGCCGACGCCGCCCATCAGGCGGTCCAGCAAAAAGGCCGCACGCGGCAGGTAGCCGGATTCCTCCAGCACCAAAATGAAGAAATACAGGATCAGGATCTGCGGCAGGAACACCAGCACGCCGCCAGCGCCAGCGATCACGCCGTCGACCAGCAGGCTGCGCACCCAGCCGTGGGGTAGCAGCACCGCGACCGCATTGCCGAGCGCGGTGGTTGCCGTTTCGATCCAGCCCATCGGCGCTGCGGCCCAGGCGAACACCGCCTGAAAGATCAGGAACAGCACGATGGCCAGCAGCGGCGGCCCGATCAGCGGATGCAGCACGATGCGGTCGATGCGGTCGCTGGCCAGATGCGGCACTGCCGCGTCAAGTCCCATGCCTTGCAGGATGCGGCGCACGGCGTCGTGGTCGGCTTCAATGTTGGGGTCGTTGCCGATGGGTGGGCTGTCGGGCGCTGTCAAGGCTGCAGCATCGTGTCGCCAGCGTTCGGGTTGATCGAGCAGGCCCAGCAAGGCGTCGGCGCCTTCGGCATTGACCGCTACCGTATTCACAACCGGCAAACTGAGTGCTGCCGACAGCGCAGCCGCGTCGACCTGGATGCCACGCGCTGCGGCCAGATCGGTCATGTTGAGCGCAACTACGCACGGCAGGCCGAGCCGCTTGACCGCCAGCACCAGCCGCAGGTTGCGTCGAAGGTTGGTTGCATCGACCACGCACACCACCAGATCGGGGCGTTTTTCGCCTTGGGCATGGCCGCTCAGCACGTCGCAGGTCACCTTTTCGTCGGGTGAACGCGGATGCAGGCTGTAGGTGCCGGGCAGGTCGAGCACGCGCAGGTGCTTGCCGGCGAAGGTGGTGAGCTTGCCCTCCTTGCGTTCGACCGTGACGCCCGCGTAGTTGGCGACTTTCTGGTGGCTGCCGGTGAGTCGGTTGAACAGTGCGGTCTTGCCGCAATTGGGGTTGCCGACCAGGGCGACCAGAGGGCCGGCGGGGTGAACGTAGACGATGGCGGTTTTCATGTGGCGGTCTGTTCCAGCGTGACCTGAACGCAGGCGGCCTCAACCCGGCGCAACGCAAAGGTCGAATTGCCGACGCGCACCACCAGCGGGTCGCCGCCGGGCAGGGCGCGGTTCATCACCATCGCCCGCTCGCCCGGCAGAAAGCCGATTTCTTCCAGCCAGTCGTGCCATTCGGGCGCGTTGGGCGGTGCGGTAATACGTTCGATCGTGCAGGGCTGATGATCGGCGAGTTGAGCCAGGGTGAGCGGGGCAGGGGAGGTTTGCGTCATCAATTAGCGGACGGGTCCGGGCGGTGGCTCGTATGGGATGAAACCATTTACAGGGCAATCCAGTGGTTGTCGAGGCGAATTGGCGGTATCCGCACATCGACTGCCAGGCTTGCGGAAGCCGGCTGCAAGTCCAGCCCATGCAGGCTGCCACCCGCCACAATTTGCCGAGGTGTGGCGGCAAGCGCGCAGGCTTCGGCCAAAGGCAGGAGACCCTGCCAGTTTCCCGTCGAATCGAACAGCGCAACGCCCTGCACGCGCGGGCAGCTCACGGCGATCGCGGTGCCCAGTGCCGTGATGTCGCCGCCATAACCGGCCAGGGATTGCGGGGCAGAGGCGGTGCCTAGCGCGTCGCCGTCGAACAGGGCGAGCACCGGCGCGGCGGCTTTGTCTGCGGCCGCGTCATGCTCGGCCTGCAGCGCGATGCCGAGCACAGGGTGGCCTGCCGTCGCGGTGTTCCAGGCCAGGTGACGCAGGCTCAGGCGCGGATCATCCAGCCGCCATTGCCCCAGCTTCTCGCCGCTTGCGGCATCGAGGCGGACCAGCGAAGAATCCATGCGATCCAGGTTGCGCTTGACCCGGCCGGTTTCCGGCTGGGTGGGCACGCCGCCGTTGGCAACGATGAGGCTGCCGGGGCGGCTGGCATCCCACAGCAACTGGTGCGGATCGATGCCGTGAGTTGACCATTCCGCGCGCTTGTCGAGGCTGGCGGCGTCGCGCACGCCGATCAGGCCGGCGCCGCTTTCCAGATCCATCTCGGTGGTGTACAGCGTGCGGCCATCGGCGCTGGCCAGCACGTGGCCGGCGAAGGCGCGCTGCGGCTCGATCCATTTCCAGGCGAGGGCTTCGCCTGCGCGGTTCCAGCGCAGCAGCCAGTCGCCGGGGCGACGCG
>JAGVGD010000189.1 GCA_020057245.1 Thiobacillus sp.
ACCGTGACCAACGGCTCAATCGCCGATCAGCTCAAGACGCAATTCGACGTTTCGCTCGACAAAAAGAAGATTCACCTGGATCAACCGATCAAGACCCTCGGCGAATTCGAAGTCGAGCTGCGGCTGCACCCGGAGGTCAAAGGCACGCTCAAGGTCCGCGTCGAGAGCAGCACGCCGCTGCCGCCGTGGGCGATCTGCAATGCCGTGGCGCCCGCCTGCACCGCAAGGCGGCCGGCCACCTCCGACATCGGGATCAGCAGCGGCAGCCTACCCTGGGCATCGGTGACGGTCTCGTAGGCGATGCCGATCACTTTGCGCGCCAGCAGCTCGCGCGTCAGATCCGGTTCGGGCGCGAGATGCAGGTAACAGAACAGCACCTGCCCCTCGCGCAGCAGCGCTACCTCGGAAGCTTGCGGCTCCTTCACCTTGATCACCATATCGCAGCCGTAGGCCTCGTTGCGCCCCGCGATCATCGCGCCGGCCGCCTCATACTGCGCGTCGTCGAAACCGATGCGCGCGCCCGCCAGGGTTTCCACCAGCACTTCGTGGCCGTGCGCGGTGAGCGCACTGACGCCTGCAGGCGTGACGCCCACGCGATATTCGTGGTCCTTGATTTCCTTCGGGATGCCAATGCGCATGAGTCGACTCCGGAGAAGGCGGTCAGCCTGTTGCCGCGATGGCCGGCGCGCCCGTCTCCGGCGCAACCGGAACCATTAGTTCAATGCCCTTCCTTGACCATGTTGATCGAGTATTTGGGGATCTCGATCACCAGATCGGTGGCGTCGACGATGGCCTGGCAGGCGAGGCGCGACTGCGGTTCCAGTCCCCAGGCCTTGTCGAGCATATCGTCTTCGATTTCGGTGCAAGGATTGAGCGAGTCCTGACCTTCGCGCACGATGACATGGCAGGTGGTGCAGGCGCAGGACATCTCGCAGGCATGGTCGAGCTCAATGCCGGCGGCGATCAGGCTGTCGCAAATGGTGGCGCCCTTCGCCGCGTCGAAGGCGTCGCCATTGGGGCACAGCGTGGCATGGGGCAATACGATGATTTGCGGCATATCAGACTTCAAGCGTATCCAGGCGCTGGCCCGCCAGAGCGCGCTGGATGCTGGCGTCCATGCGGCGGGCGGCGAACTGGGCCGTGGCCCGGTTGAGCGAATCGGCTGCACGCTTGAGCGCGACGGGGTCCTGGCCGTTCAGCATGACGCGCAGGGTTTCCATGGCGCGCTCGATGGTGGCGCGTTCCGCGTCGGACAACAATTGCCAGCCGTCCTGATCGAGCGCGGCCTGCGTGGCCTCGAGCAGGCGCAGGCCGTCCACGCGCTGCTCGCGCAGGTTGCGTGCGTTCATGTCGGTCTGTGCATTGCTGTAGGAGTCATTCAGCATGCGGGCGATTTCGTCGTCACTCAATCCATACGAAGGCTTGACCTCGATCGTGGCCTGCACGCCGCTGGTCTGTTCCTGAGCGGATACCGACAGCAGGCCGTCGGCATCGACCTGGAAGGCGACCCGGACACGCGCCGCGCCCGCCACCATGGGCGGGATGCCGCGCAGTTCGAAGCGCGCAAGCGAGCGGCAATCGCCGACCAATTCGCGCTCGCCCTGCACCACGTGGATGCTGATGGCGGTCTGGCCATCTTTGAAGGTGGTGAACTCCTGGGCGCGGGCAACCGGAATGGTCGCATTGCGCGGGATGACTTTTTCCGCCAGCCCGCCCATGGTTTCAAGACCGAGCGACAGCGGGATCACGTCCAGCAGCAGCCAGTCGTCGGTTTTGTGGTTGCCCACCAGCAGGTTGGCCTGCATTGCGGCGCCCAGCGCCACCACCTTGTCGGGGTCGAGATTGGTCAGCGGCTCGCTCTGGAAATAATCCGCCACGGCGCGGCGCACGTGGCGCATGCGGGTGGAGCCGCCGACCAGCACGACGCCGTCGATTTCGCCCACGCTGAGGCCGGCGTCGCGCAGCGCTTTGCGGGTGGGGGCCAGGGTTTTGGCGATCAGGCTGGCGGTCAGCGTGAAGAAGGTCTCGGCGGTCAGCACCAGATCAATCGACTGGCCGGATGACAGCGTGACGCAAATGTGCGCCTCGTCGTGATCGGTGAGGGTTTCCTTGGCCTTGCGTGCCAGACTCAGCAGCAGGCGGGCATCCGTAACAGAGGGGTCCACGATGGCGGCTTGCTCGACGATCCAGCGATAAATGCATTCGTCGAAATCGTCACCGCCGAGCGCGGAGTCGCCATTGGTGGCGACCACCTCGAACACGCCCTGACTGAGGCGCAGGATGGAAATATCGAAGGTGCCGCCGCCCAGATCGTAGATGCAGAACACGCCCTGCGAGGCATTGTCGAGGCCATAGGCAATGGCGGCGGCGGTCGGCTCGTTCAGCAGACGCAGCACGTTGAGCCCGGCCAGGCGTGCGGCATCCTTGGTGGCCTGGCGCTGGGCGTCGTCGAAATAGGCCGGCACGGTGATGACTGCACCCGTGAGCTCGCCGCCCAGGCTGGCCTCCGCGCGGCCGCGCAGCACCCGGAGAATTTCGGCCGACACCTCCACCGGACTTTTCAGGCCGGCGCGCGTATCGATGCGCACCATGCCCGGGCTGTCGACGAAGCGATACGGCGTGGCGGCTGCGCCCGGCACATCCTTGAGCCCGCGGCCCATGAAGCGTTTGACCGAAGCAATGGTGTTATGCGGATCGTCGGTCTGGCGCAATTGCGCTTCCACCCCCACTTCCGGAATGCCCACCTGCACGTAGCGCACCACCGAAGGCAGCAGCGCGCGCCCGGCTTCGTCCTCCAGCACCGCAGCCGAACCGCTGCGCACGGTGGCGACCAGGGAATTCGTGGTGCCCAGGTCGATACCGATCGCCAGCCGGTGCTGGTGAGGCTCGGCGCTTAGACCCGGTTCTGCAATTTGGAGGAGTGCCATGATGATCTCTCTGGATGTGCTTGTTAGTGGTCTGATTTCGAAATACCGGAACATGAAACGGCGTCTTTTTCCGCATGCCGGCGTTGCTCGTCGTTGCCATAGAGCCAGCTATGTCGCCTCCTCGCGCCTTGCCCTGCGAAAAAATCCATCCGTTTCATTGAGTCCCCCTATTTCGAAAACAAACCACTAAACGTTGAAGCTTTCGCCGCAGCCGCAGGAATTCTTCACATTGGGGTTGTTGAATTTGAAGCCTTCGTTCAGGCCCTCACGTGCGAAATCCAGTTCGGTGCCGTCGAGGAAAGTCAGGCTCTTGGGATCGATCAGCACGGTGACGCCGAAGGACTCGAACTTGATGTCGTCGGGCTGGGTTTCATCGACGAACTCGAGCGTGTAGGCCATCCCGGAACAGCCGCTGGTGCGCACGCCGAGACGCAGGCCAACGCCCTTGCCGCGCTGGTCGAGAAATTTCTGCACCCGGTTGGCGGCGCTTTCGGAAAGGGTAATAGCCATGTCGCGCTCCCTTACACCGAAAACGATTCGCCGCAGCCGCAGGTCGACACGGCATTCGGGTTGTTGATCACGAAGCGCGCGCCTTCGAGGCTTTCCTTGTAGTCGATCTCGGCACCCATCAGGTACATGTAACTCATCGGATCGACCAGCAGCGTGACACCGCAATTTTCCACCACGGTATCGTCCGCAGCGCCGTTCTCGTCGAAGCTGAAGCCGTACTGAAATCCGGAACAGCCGCCGCCCGAAACCGAGACGCGCAGCTTGAGTGCGGTATTGCCTTCATCCAGGATGATTTCCTTGACCTTGATTGCAGCCGCATCGGTGAAGATGATGGGGCTGACTGTCGTCTGTGTGTCCGTCGTCTGCATGTCCATGGTGCGTTCTCCTTCAGGGGTTCAGGCGGCAGCCGGATCGCAGGCTGCATAGCCGGCGCTGACGACTTCGTGTTTGTTGCGGTAGTCGGCGACGGCGGCCTTGATCGCGTCCTCGGCCAGAATCGAGCAGTGGATCTTGACCGGCGGCAGCGCCAGCTCTTCTGCAATCGCGGTGTTCTTGATCGCCAGCGCCTGATCCAGCGTCTTGCCCTTGACCCATTCGGTCACCAGCG
This sequence comes from Thiobacillus sp., assembly GCA_020057245.1. Taxonomy (GTDB): domain Bacteria; phylum Pseudomonadota; class Gammaproteobacteria; order Burkholderiales; family Thiobacillaceae; genus Thiobacillus. Next base: position 4,045 of record JAGVGD010000189.1, read on the forward strand.
AGCTGGATGCAATGGCGGAGCCGCAGCCGTAGGTCTTGAAGCGCGCTTCCTCGATGATGCCGGCGTCGTTCACCTTGATTTGCAGCTTCATCACGTCGCCGCAGGCCGGCGCGCCCACCATGCCGGTGCCCACCGAAGCATCGTTCGCCTCGAGCGCGCCGACGTTGCGGGGATTTTCATAATGGTCCAGAACCTTGTCGCTGTAAGACATGTGACTCTCCTTGGTGTGCGGCGCTCAGTGAGCAGCCCATTGCACTGAATTCAGATCGATGCCGGCGCGGTGCATATCCCACAACGGCGACAGATCGCGCAGCTTGCCCACGTGTTTGTGGAGAAGCTGCACGGCGAAATCGATATCCTGCTCGGTGGTGAAACGGCCGATGGAAAAGCGGATCGAGCTGTGCGCCAGCTCGTCGTTGCGGCCCAGCGCCTTCAGCACGTATGAGGGTTCCAGGCTGGCCGAAGTGCAGGCCGAGCCGCTGGATACCGCGAGGTCCTTGATCGCCATCATCAGCGATTCGCCTTCGACGAAATTGAAGCTGGCGTTCAGGTTGTGCGGCACGCGCTGCTGCATGTCGCCGTTGAGGTGCACTTCGTCCAGCGTGCTGACGCCGGTCCACAGCTTGTCGCGCAGGCAGCGGATGCGTTCGTTTTCGGTGGCCATTTCCTCGGCTGCGATGCGGAAGGCCGCGCCCATGCCGACGATCTGGTGCGTCGCCAGCGTGCCGGAACGCATGCCGCGCTCGTGGCCGCCGCCGTGCATTTGCGCTTCCAGACGGATGCGCGGTTTGCGCCGCACGTACAGTGCGCCGATGCCTTTGGGACCGTAGGTTTTGTGCGCGGAGAAGGACATCAGATCCACCTTGAGGCGGGCGAGGTCGATCGGCGCCTTGCCGGTGGACTGCGCGGCATCCACATGGAACAGCACACCCTTGCCGCGGCAGATTTCGCCGATGGTCTCGATGTCCTGGATCACGCCGATTTCGTTGTTCACGTGCATGACCGAGGCAAGAATCGTGTCGGCGCGAATCGCCGCGCGGAACTTGTCCAGATCGAGCAGCCCGCTAGGCTCGGGATCGAGGTAGGTGACTTCGAAACCCTGCCGTTCCAGTTCGCGCATCGGGTCGAGCACCGCCTTGTGTTCGGTGCGCACGGTGATCAGGTGCTTGCCCTTGCCCTTGTAAAACTGCGCCGCGCCCTTGATGGCGAGGTTGTCCGATTCGGTGGCGCCCGAGGTCCAGACGATTTCCTTCGGATCGCAGTTCACCAGGCCCGCGACTTCCTCGCGTGCCCGTTCCACTGCTTGATCGGCATCCCAGCCGAACGCGTGCGAACGCGAGGCCGGGTTGCCAAATTTTTCCGTCAGGTAGGGAATCATGATTTCCGCCACGCGCGGATCGATCGGCGTGGTTGCGGAGTAATCGAGATAAATAGGCAACTTGGGCATGAACGTCTCGCTCGGGTTGGCTTGCGTTGGATGGCGGAGCAGCTGTCGCCGCTGATGCCTGACTAAAAGCAACTCATGTGCCACATCTTAAAAATCGCGATAAGCCATTGAATAGACGAAACTAAAACACCCGATGGCGTCGCGTTTTGCTGTGTAGGCTTTGTTTGTTTTGCGACAAACACGCGGCGGTTTTACCGACGCGTGTCGGCTTTCGGCACATGATCGGCGCAGCTGCGAGCGGCCGTTACGCACCGGCCGACCGCACAACGGCGAACCCGTTCGCCGGGCCGGAACGGGAGACGCATTTGCCGGTTTGCCCCCGCAAAATGCAGCCTTTGTCGCATTCGCGACATGCGCCATACCCCGTCAATTTCGCTATTTATATCGAAATATCATTGACTTGAATCCGCATCGCTTGCTGGCACCGGTTTTGCTGGAACAGGTTTGAACATCTTTCCTTCAACCCTTGCAAAGAGCCTGCCATGACCACGCTAGACCAGACCGCCTTCAAACAACTCGAAGCTGAAAAGCGCCTGCAGAATCCGGTTTTCAAAGCCGCCACCGGCGAGACCGGGCGCTTTGGCTTCCGCGGCGAAATCGCCATCAAGTTCGCGCCGCAGTTTGCCGACGAAGCGCGCCCGCCCGAACTGACCGCCGACCAGGTGATCGCCGTGGCCCATGAAGGCAAGCCCGGCATCGACTTCCTGGCGGCCTACCTGCTTTCCTTCGAATCGCTCAAGCCGCTGGCCGAAGCGATGGGCCCCACCCTGACGCCGGACGGCAAGTACTTCCTGTTCTGCGACAACATCGACCTCTCCAAGCGCTATCAGGTGCCGTACAACGGCGCGACCTTCTATGTGCTGCCGATCTCCGAAGCAACCGTCTACAACGAGATGCTCGACCTGCTGTACCTCGAGCGCATCGATCTCAAGCGCCTCGATACCGCCGGCAAGGTCAACAAGATCGCCGACAGCGCGATGAAGTTTTCCGACACCTTCCCCGCCATGAGTTACGAAGAAGGCCTGAGCCGCATGGGCCCGGTGCGCAACCCCAACGAAGGCCGGCCGGTTTAAATCCCAGCCCGCCTGCAGCGGTGCGTCGCCGGTATGGCGTGCGACACACCCTGCAGCCCCCTCCGAAAACCAGGATGGCCGTCACCATGAACCTTGAGATCGTCAACGCAAACCCCCACTACGGTCGTATTGGCGAGGCTCAAGGCGTGCGCGTCCTGGTCGACCGGTTCTACGACCTGATGGACGAAGACCCGGATTACTACGGCATCCGCAAATTGCATCCGGCGGACCTGGGCGAGTCGCGCAACAAGCTGTTCTGGTTTTTGAGCGAGTGGATGGGCGGACCCAAGCTGTTCGCCGAACACGTCGGCCAGCCCATACTGCGCCGCCGCCACGCGCCCTTCTCCATCGGCATCAGCGAGCGGGATCAATGGATGGGCTGCATGGTGCGCGCCATGCAGGAGGTCGGGCTTGAAGACGACCTGCGGATGCAACTGCAGCACGCCTTCTTCAAGACGGCGGACTTCATGCGCAACCGGCCCGAGTAGCGGGCTCGCCGCATCAACGGCTATCCCGAATCGCCTTCCCACCCGTCACCCGAGCCTGGATGGTCAACATGAACGAACTGTTTGCAATTTGCCGCACCAAGGAAATCGATCCCGAGCAACCAAGCGGATTCTGGCTGGCGGTGCGAACCGAAACCGGGGAAACGAAACCCTGGCCCATCGTGATCGGGCGCAAGGGAAACCGCTTTTTCGGCTACGAAAATGTCTGCCCTCACACCGGCAGCCGGCTGGATACGGAGCCAGGGCGATTTCTCGATGAGGACGCCAACTTCCTGACCTGCGGCAAGCATCGCGCCCAGTTCGATCTCGATACCGGCAACTGCTTTATCGGGCCGTGCAAGGGACAGCAGCTGACGCCCATCACCCTGGTAATCGACGACGGCGATGTCTGCGTCACCGGCGTGGAACTGGCCGAAGAAGACGGTCTGGACCGTGGCGACAGTTAAGTCAGTCGGCGCGCTCGCTTGAGCGGGCCCATATGCGTGAGGAAGTACCAGGCATGACGATCGATTTGAATCAGGAATGGACCCACGCCGATGTCTCGGCACTATTGGGATCGGTCAGCGATGACCGGGACTGGCGCCTGGAAGTCGACAAGCAAGGGATCGCCGCGCTACGCGACAAGACCACCCCGACCGATACGCTCTACGACCAGACCCTCCATTGCTTTCTTGAAACCTGGCATGAAGGAACCGATTTTGTCGGCCCCTCCGCCGCGAGCGACAAGGGGCTGGTGGCAAAAATCGCGCAAGCGCTGCGCGACAACTACCCTGATCTGAAAGCGGGACAATTCCTGTTTATTTCAACCTAGAAACTGTAGTTGGACGCGTCCGAGGGTGCGTCTGATCGGGTGTCTGCCGCGAAGCAACGACGACGCAGGCCGGGGCCTGCTAGGAGGCGCGACAAAGGCAGGCGCACGAGCAGACGTACCAGCGGGCGTGTAGCGGTCTCACCCATAGGTGAACGAAATCGAAGGTAGAAAATCCAGCATTCATGCGACTTTTACCAAGATGACAAGCGGTCAACTGCAGTTTCTAGGTTCAACCTGAGCTTCATCGTGGTCGAGCCGCATCGAGCGCAAGCCTGTTCGCCCAATCCCGGGCGGTAAATTGCTGCCGATGCAGGGCTCGGCTTTTTCATTCAATTGCAGGAGAACGATATGGAACACACCTTGCCCGCACTGCCCTTCGCCATGGATGCGCTCGCGCCGCACATGTCCAAGGAAACCTTCGAATACCACTACGCCAAGCACCATCAGGCCTACGTCACCAACCTCAACAACCTGATCAAGGGCACCGACTTCGAGAGCAAGTCGCTCGAGGACATCATCAAGAGCGCGCCTGCTGGCGGCGTCTACAACAATTCCGCCCAGGTGTGGAACCACACCTTCTTCTGGAACTGCCTGTCGCCCAACGGCGGAGGTGCACCAAGCGGCGCGCTGGCGGATGCCATCAACGCCAAGTGGGGCAGCTTCGACGCATTCAAGACCGCTTTCCAGACCAGCGCCGTCGGCAACTTC
>JAGVGD010000059.1 GCA_020057245.1 Thiobacillus sp.
GACTGCCGATAGTCCTATTGACCGAAAAGTGCGTCCACCGCTCGAACCCATCGACCAGGATCTACCGTGAAAATCAACAAGCCCACCACTCCGCCTGCCGCCGCCAAAGTAACTGCCACCAAGGGCAAAGGTGCGGGCAAGACGCCTACCCCGGCTGGCGGCAGCGATTCGCTCACCCTGACGGAGTCGAGCACCCGTATCCGTTCGCTGGAGTCGCAACTGGCATCGGTCGATATTGCCGATGCCGGCAAGATCGAGTCGGTCAAGGCTGCGCTCGCAAACGGCACCTTTACCGTCGATGCCGAAGTGGTGGCCGATCGCCTGATCGACCACACCAAAGAAGCGCTGCGCAAACGCCCCCGTAAGAAATAAGCCAAGCAAAATAAGGTCCGGCAAAGTAAGATCCGGCGCAGTAAAATCCCGCCTCGAATCCACTTTCGGGGCTCAGCATGAACACCCTTCAACTTTCGATTACCGGCATGACTTGCGGTGGCTGCGTCAACAGCGTGCAAAACGTGCTGGCCGCCTTGCCGGGTGTGCAAAGCGTGACGGTCACCCTCGATCCGGGTCAGGCAAGCGTGGTCTATGACGCTGCCTGCATCGAACCCACCGCGCTGGCACAGGCTGTCATCGACGCAGGATTTGGCGTAACGGGCTGACAGCCCGGGCGCACGCCGCGCTCAAGCCTGACCGCACAGACTCGTCAGCGGCTCAGGGCAATGCACTACGTTACCCTGCACATAATCCACGCCGATCTTCTTCAGCAGCGCCAGGATCGCTTCCGACTCGACAAACTCAGCCACCGTTTTCAGCCCCATCTGGTGACCGATGGTGTTGATGGCCTCGACCATGGAACGGTCGATCGGGTTGTTCACGATATCCCGCACAAAGGCGCCGTCGATCTTGAGGTAATCCACTTTCAGGTTCTTCAGGTAGACGAAAGACGACAGGCCGCTACCAAAATCGTCGAGTGAAAAGCTGCAGCCGAACTCGCGCATCGCTTCGATGAATTCGTTGACGACCACCAGGTTGCCGATCGCGGCGGTTTCCGTAATCTCGAAGCACAAATGCGGTCCCAGTTCGGGCATTTCCTGCAGGTAGGTAAGCAGCATGCTGCGGAAGGCTGGCGCTTTCAGCGATGCGCCCGACAAATTGACTGCGAACAGGCAATGTTGAGGCGGCCCGGACAGCAAGTAATTCTTGCAGACCCGCATGGCCTCCTGGATCACCCAGCTGTCGATCACCGGCATCAGCGAATAGCGTTCGGCGGCCGGGATGAACGCCATCGGCGGTATTTCAGTGCCATCGTCCTCCAGCATGCGCAACAGCAGCTCGACGTGGCGCCCCGCATTGGGCGCAGCATCGGCACGGCGGATTTCCTGCCAGTACAGACGCAACTTCTGTTCTTCGAGCGCGTGCTGAATGCGCGTCACCCATTGGATTTCGCCGCGATGGCGCATCAGGTCGGAATCGCTGCTTTCGTACAGGTGGATCTGGTTGCGGCCGCGGTCCTTCGCGACATAACACGCCGCGTCCGCAGCCGACATCAAGTTCGACACCGCGCCGCTGTCGCGATTGATCGCCACCATGCCGACGCTCATCCCGACCGCGAATATTCTGTCTTCCCACTTGAAGCGGAAGCGTCGCACTTCGTCGAGGAAGGTCTCGGCGACTTCGATGGCATCCTGAATGTTGCAGTTTTCCAGCAACAATGCGAATTCGTCGCCGCCCAGTCGCGCCAGCGTGTCGCGCTCGCGCAGCTTGCCCTTGAGCAGCTGGGTCAACTGGCGCAGCAACTCATCGCCCGCCGCATGGCCGCAGCTGTCGTTGATTACCTTGAACTGGTCGAGATCCATGTAGCACAGTGCATGTTCACGCTCATGCTGCACGGCGGAAAGCAGCGTGTGTTCCAGGCGCCGCTCGAATTCGCGCCGGTTGATGAGCCCGGTCAGGACATCGTGGCTGGCCTGGAACACCAGCCGTGCAGTGGCCTGATCGATCTTCTCCTGCATCTGACCCTGCATGGCCTGCAGGTGCGCCGCCATGTGATTGACGCCCCGTTGCAAGGTGCCCAGTTCAGCCTGGCCGCTTGGCATGACCCGCTCGTTCAGATGTCCCTCGCCAATGCGGCTGACGGTATGTGTCAGGGCCAGAATCGGCCGCGTAATCTGGCGGCCGATCAGCCAGGCCAGATAGAGGCTGACGCCGAGGCCTGCCAGCAGGATCAGCAGGCTGCGCACGATGGCCTCGCGCTGGCTCTTGAGGGTGGCGTTGCGCGACACATCCAGCCCGACCCAGCCCAACAGCCGGGTCTGCGATTCGAAGGTGGGGGTGTCTGGCGAGTCGAAGGTCTGGAAATCATCCACCACCAGTTCGGTTCGCGTGATCGGTGCGTAGTACACCAGCCGGGCCTTGTACTCGACCAGGAAAATGCGGTCGGTGGGCAGTTTGCCCTGCAAGGCATCGAGCCAGGCCCCCTGCCCCGCCTGCGCCAGCCGCTGGCCATTGTCGGCGAACACCGCCACACCGCGGATATCCGGTTCGATGGCGGCCTTGTCGAGCAGCGTCTGCAACACTTCGGTATTGCCTGATGCCACGCCGTATTCAGCTGCCGGCGCCAGCTGGCGCGCAATCGCCGCCGAGCGGGTGCGCAAGGACTGGTCCAGATCGTCGATCTTTCCCACAATGAGCTGGAACAGCAGCAATATCCCGATGATGGCCATCGGCACCAAGGCCAGACCAATCACGCGTCCGCGCACTCCTATCGTCGCCATCAGCGCGCGCCTCCCAAACGTTTTTCCAGCTCGACAGCGGGCGGCAATGTGAAGCCCAGTGAACGGGCAACCTGTTCATTGATCGAAATGCTGAAATAGGCTGGATGGGCCGGCGCGGGCAGGCGAACCATGCTGCCAAGCAGGGCGGCATTCACCCATTCGGCCGTCTGGCGGCCGATTTCCGCCGGACTGGAGTGCAGGGACAACAGGGCCCCGGCGCGCGTCAACGAACGGGAATAGCCGACGACCGGATCACGGTAGCGATACGAAGTCAGCAGAATGCTCTGTGCGGTGTTGCGGTTGATCACCTGCGGATCGGGGAGCGCCAGCAACAGATCGGAATCGGCCAATACGCTTTCCAGCGGGATGATCAACTGTTCGTCGGTCGCCAGAATGGCGTTCACCAGACTCAGCCGTTGAGCACGCAGGGCGCTCTCCAGCTCGCTCTGCAGCCCGGCCTGACTCGGGCTCAACAACACGCCGACGCGGCGCGCGTCGGGAAAAGCCAGACGAATCAGGGCGGCTTGCCGCTCGAGCGGCTGGTCGATATAGATGGCGGATGCCTGGCGGTTGCCCTCATCGTTCAGGCGGGCACGGCCCGTCTTCAGGTACCAGGCGCGCGGCACCAGCACCGCCAGAACGGGCGGGGTAGCGGGCAAGTCGGCAAGCGCGTCAGCCGCAAGCACACCGACTGCAACGGCGAGACGCGCTTCTTTCAACGCAGCGGGAGTGAGCCCTTTGGCATATGCCCGGACCGTCTTGTGGCCACTGTCGTCGAGGTAGCTGCGGACGACTTCATACGCCTCCTGATACGGCGCCGAGTCATCGCTCAGGATCACGGCCACCCGCGCCGCAAGCGCTTGCCCTGACACGCCGGACAGACAGACGGCAAGCAGCAGCACGCCGATCAGATGCCTGAACACACACCCGCTGCGCGATCCGCCCGCGCCCAGCGTGTCACCCATTGGCGCCCTGAAGCTCGGGTGGGGCTGCTGCTCCCCACAGGCACGTACCCTTGCTGTCCTTGACGATCGCCGCCAGCACGCTGGCGTGATTGGCGAGCTCTTCAGCAGAGGCCTGCAACAGGACTGGCTTGGGCCGCGCCCGCGCCGCCGCCTGGCCAGCCGCTTCGCTGCGCGTTTCCAGGCCGATCGACAGGCTTTCCTGTCCGCGCGTCAGCGCCAGATAGACCGCTGCCAGCAGCTCGCAGTCGACCAGCGCGCCGTGCAGCGTGCGCGCGGTGTTGTCCACGCCATAGCGTTTGCACAGGGCATCCAGATTGTTGCGCTGGCCGGGATGCAGGGCCTTCGCCATGGCCAGCGTGTCGATGACGCCGTCGCACCAGCTAGGCAGCGGTTGCATCGCCAGCAGCCGGAACTCCATATTGAGAAAGCCGACGTCGAACGGCGCATTGTGAATAATGAGTTCGGCACCCTGGATGAAGTCGACGAACTCCTGCGCCACGTCGGCAAACCGCGGCTTGTCCTGCAAGAACTCGGGGGTGATGCCGTGCACCTGCATCGCGCCGGCATCGATATCGCGATCCGGGTTGACATAGCGATGCAGGTGATTGCCGGTGAGGCGGCGGTTGACCATTTCAACCGCCGCCACCTCGATGATGCGATGCCCTTGATTGGGATCCAGTCCCGTGGTTTCAGTGTCGAGAATGATTTGTCGCATGGTCGATATCAGTGTTGTTGCGCCTGCAGCACGCCCTGGTTGGCCAGTTCGTCCGCGCGTTCGTTTTCCGGATGGCCGTTATGGCCGCGCACCCATTTCCACTCGATGGCGTGTTGCTGGCTCAGGCTTTCCAGTTGTTGCCACAGATCCTGATTTTTCACCGGCTTGCCGTCGCTGGTGCGCCAGTTGCGGCGCTTCCAGCCGGGCAGCCATTCGCTGATGCCTTTTTGCACGTATTGCGAGTCGGTGTGGACTTCAACCGTGGAGGGACGCTTGATTGATTCCAGCGCACGTATGACAGCCGTCATTTCCATCCGGTTGTTGGTGGTATCGCGCTCGCCTCCGCAGATTTCCTTACGGTGGCCTGCGGTCACCAACAGCGCGCCCCAGCCCCCGACGCCGGGATTGCCCTTGCAGGCACCATCGCTGTAAATGTAAATAGTGTCAGAGCTCACGGCTGATTCGATGCTGGTTGAGGTTGATGACTTTTGAGTTCAGCACTTTGGCTGCCGGCGCCAGTAAACGCGGCGCCACCGCATGCTTCCATTGCGGCAGGATGACATGCATGCCCTGCACGCGCTTCACCGCCTGCAAAAAATACACGCCGCCGCCCATCGCCCACCAGCGGTCGCCCGCCGGTTCCATGAAGCGCAAGCGGCGCAGCCAGTTTTCACGGTTGATCGGCGGACGGTAACAGCACATGCTGCCGCCTGCCACCTCCAGCCCCAGCAACACCATCCAGTCTTTCACCCGTGAAATGTTCAGGAAAGTGCCGTTCCACGGATAGCCGCGCTCACCGCCCTTTAACTGGTGCGCCAGCCCCCACAGGCTGCGCGGGTTGAATCCGGCCAGCACCAGGCGGCCTTCCGGGCGCAGCACGCGCTCGGCTTCGCGCAGGACCTGATGCGGATTCGCGCTGAACTCCAGCACATGCGGCAGCAGCAGCAAATCCAGCGACTGGCTCGCGAACGGCAGGAACATCGGGTCGGCATTCACCTGAGCCGGCGCTTCCACAGCGCAATGCACCCGCAGCGGAATACGGCTGTTGCGTAAAAAATCGATGTGCGGCAAGCCCACCTGCACCGCGTTGAAGCCGAACACATCGGAAACCGCCTGATCGAAATAACGCTGCTCGCGGAACAACAGATGCTGCCCGAGCGGGGTTTCAAACCATCCTGCGTCCAGCTTGGATAACATAGCCCACCTCCTGTTTCAGCGACATGCCATGTTGACACTCATTGCCCTGCCTGCGTTCGACGACAATTACATCTGGGTGCTGCATGACGGCCGGCATGCCATCGCAGTCGACCCCGGCGATCCGGCGCCATTGATCGCGTTTCTCGACGCCCATCGACTCGCCCTGACGGCCGTATTCATCACCCACCACCACCACGACCATACTGGCGGCAACCTCGCGCTGCGTCAACGTTATGAGTGCGCCATCTACGCGCCGGACAATCCGCGCATCCCCGCTGTCACGCACCCCCTGCGCGGCGGCGATGCCGTCACGCTCAGCGAACCTGCCCTGCACTTCAATGTGCTGGCTACGCCCGGCCACACGCTTGACCACCTCAGCTATGTCGGACAGGGCAACCTGTTCTGCGGCGACACCGTTTTCGGCTGCGGCTGCGGCAAGCTGTTCGAGGGCACACCAGCCATCATGGCAGCCAGTCTGGACGCCATCCTGACCTTGCCCGATGCTACCCGAGTCTGCTGCGCCCATGAATACACCTTGAGCAATATTGACTTTGCCAAAACCATCGCGGGCGACAATCCCGCATTGCTCGAACGCGAACGTGCCGACCGCGCATTGCGGGCGCAAAACCTGCCCACCCTGCCCTCGACCCTGGCGCTGGAAAAGGCCACCAACCCCTTCCTGCGGTTTCACGACCCGGACATGAGCGCTTTTGCTGCAGGCCATTTGAATTGCGAAAACCCTACGCCAGCCAAAGTATTCGGCGCAATTCGTGCTGCAAAAGACATTTGGGATACGACCGGGGCGTAATTGCCCAATATTGACCGTGCCGCTTCAGCCCTTTACGATGTAACCTTGTTGCAAGTGGGAGCTTACCTTGCCTGAAATTCGATTCAAGCCTATCTGCCTGGCTCTGCTGACAGCTTTTTACATTACACCGACATTTGCGCTTGCCGATTCAGAATTGCCATGGCACATGATCGAATGGCATGACGAAGGTACAACAAGGGCCGAAACCGGCCAGAACGAAAACGCCGATGACGATGTCTGGCTACGCATCCGCAGCGGCTTCAAAATAGACGATGCCGCTTCGGGCAATCCGCTCGTTCCAGTACACGAATCCTGGTATGCCGCGCGGCCGGACTACGTGCGCCGCATGGTCAGCCGCTCGCGCAGCTATCTGTATCACATCGTCGAGGAAGTCGATCGTCGCGCCATGCCGATGGAAATCGCGCTGTTGCCGATGATCGAAAGCGCGTTCAAGTCCACCGCGCTCTCCACCTCATCTGCCTCGGGCATCTGGCAATTCATCCCTTCGACCGGGCGCCATTACGGGCTCAAGCAGGACGCCTGGTACGATGGCCGGCGCGATTTCCCGGCTGCCACCAATGCCGCACTCGATTACCTCAGCAAGCTCTACCTCGATTTTGGCGACTGGCAACTCGCGCTCGCCGCCTACAACTGCGGCGAAGGCTGCGTGGCGCGCGCCATCCAGAAAAACGTTCAACAGGGCCTGCCCACCGATTACGCCAGCCTGACGCTGCCTCCCGAAACCCGCAACTACGTGCCCAAGCTGCTGGCGATCAAACACATCATCCGCAATCCCGAGCAATACGGCCTCGTCATCGACACCCTGCCCAACCAGCCGTATTTCAACCAGATCCCCGTCCATGCCAATCTGGACATGCATTCCGCCGCACGCCTGGCGAACATGGATACCGATGATTTCATGGCGTTGAATGCGGCCTTCCCGCGCAAACTGATCCGCTCCGACACCCCCGTCACCTTGCTGGTGCCGGTCGACAAGGCCGATCAGTTCCAGCGCAACCTGGACGCGGGCGACTGGGACTCCTGGAAACCTTACGCGGCGAAAAAGGGCGAAAGTCCGCAAGACATCGCCAATCGTTTTGATGTCAGCCTCGACCGCCTCACCGAGCTCAACCAGTTTCATCTCAAGGGCGGCAAGCTGGTCAGCGCCCAAACCATTCTGGTGCCGGTCAAGGGACGCGGTACCGCCAGCAATGTATTCGAGCTTGAAACGGCAAAGGTGGAAACTCCCCCTGCCAGTCTGAATCCGGGTCATCACCAGGTTCAACCCGGCGAGACCCTGTATGGCGTTGCACGCCGCTACGGTTTGAGCCTGACCCAGCTCACCGAAGCCAATCCCGGACTGGACAGCAAGCTACAGGCCGGACAACGCATTCAATTGCCCGCGACGACGTCGGCCGCCCGCGAAATGCCGCAGGACAAGCAGGCCAGTCACAGCCGGCACGCGAAAAATCTGGCCAAATCGACCCGTTACACCGTCAAGCGCGGCGACACCCTGCATGCCATCGCCGAGCGCTTCGATGTCAGCCTGAGTGAAATCAAGGCCTGGAATCCCGATCTGAAAAAGGGCAACAAGGTGCGCGCCGGCCAGACCGTGGTCGTCAACAAGACCTGAATGCCAGCATCAGTCGGGCGTCGGGGGCTCGCCCGACTTGTCCGACATCACCAGACCTACGCCCACCGCGGCCAGCGCCATCCACAGCACGGCCGCCCAGATGCCCATCGCTTCCGACAGCTGCCCCATGAAAAACAGCATCACCATGGCCAGCGTGAGCAC
>JAGVGD010000060.1 GCA_020057245.1 Thiobacillus sp.
GACCGCGTGCTGGCAACGGCCGACGCGGTGGTGCTGGCGAATGCCTTCGACGCGCTGCGGCTGGCGGATGCCAGCTGGCCGCTGGAAACCGTGCGCGGCCAGGTCACGCGTCTGCCACCGGGCAGCCTGCCGAATATCCACCGCGTCATCGCGCGCGAGGGCTATATCGCGCCGGGCAGGGCGCAGCAGGGTAAGGGGGCGCAACCGGTCATCGGAGCGACCTATGAAAACAACGATCCTGACGTCGCGCCGCGGCGCGAGTGCGATCTATTGAATCTGGACCGGCTGGAAGCGATCCTGCCGGGCGTGCGCGCGTGTATCCCGGTGGACGAACTCAGCGGGCGCGCTTCGCTGCGCGCCACCATGCCGGACCGCCTGCCGCTGCTGGGCGCGGTCGCAGGGCAGGCCGGACTGCATGTTGCAGCGGGCTACGCCTCGCGGGGCATGGTGTGGGCGGGTTTGCTGGGGGAAGCGCTGGCGGATCAGATCACGGGGCAGCCGTGTCCGCTGGAGGCCGAACTGATGCAGGCGATCGCACCGGACCGTTACAACTACAGCCGGTAAGCAGTCAGGTGGCGCGATCAGGCGGCGGTGAGGGGTTTGCCGGTATGCGAGGCGACCGACTGTCCTGCCTGGTCGTACAGCCCACCCTGGCTGGTGGTGGCGTGGATCAGCACATTCAGCGCCTGGCGGGTGCTGGTGAGACGCATTTCGATCAGCTTGCCGATGCGCAGGTTCATGGCCTGCGCCTGCAATTCCATCTGGCACAGCAGCTGCCATTGGCTGCGGTGTTCGGGCTGGCCGTGCTGGCTCAGCCAGGTGTTCATGCCGATGTGGTCGGCGCTGAGGCCGGCCGCCCGCAGGACGTCGTGGCGAGCGTTTGCGAGATTGTTCAGGGTGTTCAGTTGCGCCAGTTTGGAAGCGTTCAGGCGTGACAGGCGGTCGGCCTCACCCTTGATCAGCGCCTGCTCTTCTTCGCCCATGACATTGAGCATCGCCTGCCAGGCCGCACATTCCGCAGCCAGCCGGCCGAGCGGGGTCGGGATGCTGACGGCCTCACTTGGCGGCATGGAGCATTTCCTTCACGGAATCGAGCAGGCTGCTGGCGATGTTGCCGCTGTTGATCGCATATTGCCCGCTGGCGATGGTTTCCTTGATGCTTTCCACCCGGGCCCGATCCACCATCGGAATGGACGCCAACTGGGATTCCATTTGCGCCAGTTCGGCGGCGCGCGCGCTCAGGCGAACCTCGGTCTGGTCGGTCTGGGCACGTTGATTGACCTGGGTTTGCGCGGGGCGGGCATCGCCCGAAATGGGCGGGGCAGGATTCAGACTGGGATCAATTTTCATGGCGATTTCCTGTAACTGAACGGGCAGGGTAAAGCGACAGCACACCCTAAAGCTACATCAGTAACGTCAGTTTGCAAACCATCCTGAAGGGTGATGTCCTGAAGGGGGAATCAGTAGGCGACGACGACTTGCTGGCCGTCATGGGCGATGCCGCTCACCACCTGTCCGGAGGCGGTCTTGATCCGCACCCGTTCACCCTTGCTGGCGTTGGCCAGCGCCATGCCTTCGCTCTGTACGGAAAACCCCGGGCCGTTCATCACGATGCGGGTGGTTTGCCCCTGCTGCACCACCAGCGGCGAACGCAGCAGCCCGGAACGCAACGGCGCGTTGGCAGCCAGTCCGGACACCGTGCGGTAGCCCACGATGGCCTCGATATCGCTGGCCACGTCGCTGGTCAGTTGTCCGAGATCGCCTTCGCGCAGCATCAGATCGCTCAGGGTCAGCACGTGGTTCGCCGGCAGCGCCTGGGTGGTCGCCACATAACTGCCGACCAGCTTGACCTGTGCCGGCAGGTAAACCGTCCACGTCGACGGCGCCAGACAGCGTACGCCTACGGTGGTCTTGCCGATGCTACGGCTGCCGGGCGGCTGGAAGGCTTCCAGCGCGTCGCAGGCATCCGGCGTGCTGCGCGGCGGCTTGACACTGACACTGAGCTTGCCGGGCAGGCCGCCGGCCTGCATTTTCAGGAAATGCTCGGCGTGCGCCTGCAGGGCAGCCGGGCTCGAATCTGCAGCGTGCGCCGCAGCGGACAGGCACAGGCAGGCGAGTGCGATCTGCCCGGCTGCGCTGCGGATGGCTTGTAGGGTGAAATGTGACATGTCGGCTCCTGGCATCAGACTTTTACACAGTGCCAGTGTAGGAAGGTGAGCCGCATCTTAAGAGCCGAATAGGGTGGTCTTTCTGCCGTTTCTCCTGCGATTGAATTGACAGAGGCGCACCTAGGATGCAGTCATCGCAAAAAGGGCTTTGCAGCGACGGCGGCAAGGCAAAGAGGTGACGAAGATGTCGAACGGCGTAGACCAGTTATTGAGTTTCCATCAGCAGGCGCTGCGCGTGCGCGACCAGCGCCAGCAGGTGTTGGCGTCCAACATCGCCAACGCGGACACGCCCAACTACAAGGCGCGCGACTTGGACTTCAAGGCTGCACTGCAAGGTGCGCTGAGCGGATCGGTCGCCGCGGGTGGCGTGACGATGGCGACGACTTCGCCCGGTCATCTGGCCGGCAAGGCCGGGCTGTCGGGCAACGCGGGCCTGTTGTACCGCACTCCGGCGCAGGGCAGCGTGGACGGCAATACCGTGGACATCGACGCCGAGCGCGCCGCCTTCGCCGAGAACGCCGTGCAGTATGAATTCAATCTGACCCGGATCACCAGTCAAATCAAAAGCATGTTGACCAGTATTCAGGGATGAGGAGGCACTGAATGTCTTTATTCAATATTTTCAACGTGGCCGGTTCGGCCATGAACGCCCAGTCGCAGCGGCTCAACGTCGTCGCCAGCAATCTGGCCAACGCCGACAGCGCGGTGAGCGCCAACGGCGAGCCCTACAAGGCCAAGCAGGTGGTGTTTGCCGCGACGCCGATGGGCGAGGGCGGCGCGACCGGCGTGAACGTGGCGGCCGTGATCGAGGATCCGTCGCCGATGAAGCTGGTGTACGACCCGAAAAACCCGCTCGCGGACGACAAGGGTTACGTGAGCATGCCCAACGTCAATGTGGTGGAAGAGATGGTCAACATGATTTCCGCCTCGCGTTCCTACCAGTCCAATGCGGACATGATGAGCACCACCAAGTCCCTGCTGCTCAAGACCCTGAACATCGGCAATTAATTTTAAGGAGCCCACATGAGCACCGTACAAGACACCACGAGCGTCAGCAGCCTGTTCGGCGCAAGCGCAACGACCGCCGTCAAAAGCAGTTCGGCGGAAACCGAGGACCGTTTTCTGAGTTTGCTGGTGGCGCAGTTGCAAAACCAGGATCCCCTGAATCCGCTCGACAACGCCGAAATCACCAGCCAGATGGCCCAGTTGTCGACCGTGCAAGGGATCGAGAACATGAACGCCACGCTGGAGTCGTTCGTCGCCAGCATGGGGATCAGCCAGATGTCGGAAGCTGCAAGCCTGATTGGCCACGGAGTACTGGTGCCGGGCAATACGCTCAATCCCTCGCTGCAGCAGAACGCGATAGGTTTCGAGTTGTCGCTCCCGGCCGACTCGGTGAGCATCAGCATTCTTGATGCGGCGGGCAACGAGGTGCGCAGTCTCGATCTTGGAGCGAGCGGCGAAGGCGTCAACGTGGTGCTCTGGGATGGTCTTGCCAGCGATGGAACTGCTGCGCCTGAAGGTACCTATAGCTTCCTGGTTGACTCGACCATGGGCGGCCAGGCGGTCAGCAATACGCCCTTGTATCTGAGCGCGGTGAACAGCGTGACGCAGAGCAGCGAGGGCGTGGTGCTGAATCTGATGGACAACGAAAGCGTGAGCTATGGCGATATCAAGCAGATTTTTTAAACCGGACGTAATTTTCAAGCCGCGCGCGAGCAAGGCGAATCAGGCAGTCGACACAATCAAAAGGAGCAGATCATGAGTTTTCAGCAAGGTTTGAGCGGCCTCAATGCCGCATCCAAGAACCTGGACGTGGTGGGCAACAACGTTGCCAATGCCAGTACAGTGGGTTTCAAGCAGTCGCAGGCTGTATTTGCCGACCTCTATGCCAATTCGCTGTCAGGCTCGGGCGGCTCGCAGGTGGGCATCGGCGTGAAAGTGGCGCAGGTCTCGCAGCAGTTCACCCAGGGCAACATCACCACGACCAGTAATCCGCTCGATATAGCGATCAACGGCAACGGTTTCTTCCGCATGGACAATGGCGGCGAGATCACCTACCAACGCAACGGCCAGTTTCAGCTCGACAAACTCGGCTTCATCGTCAACCCGACCGGCTCCAAGCTGACGGGCTATACTGCAGATGCCAGCGGCGTGTTGTCGACCGGCGCGCCTGCACCCCTCAGCATTTCGACCGCCGACCTGGCTCCCCTGATCACCAGCGAGATTGGCGCGGTGCTCAATCTGGACTCGGGCAGTCCGGATATTCCGGCACTGCCTGCATTCGATATTGCAGATCCGACCACCTTCACCAATTCGACCGCGGTGACGGTCTACGATAGCCTGGGCAACGATCAGACCCTGCAGATGTTTTACGTCAAGCGCGCTGCGGGCTGGGATGTCTACGCCGCCAGTGACGGCGTGCAGATTGGTGCGGCGCCGATTGCCAACCTCACCTTCAACACCAGCGGCGTGCTGACCACCGCGATGCCGCTGGCGCCGATCAACGTGCCGGCCACCGCGCCCGGTGCGACCAGCCCCTTTCCGATTGCCGTCGACTTCACCGGCACTACCCAGTTTGGCGCCAATTTCAGCGTGAACTCGCTGAACCAGGATGGCTTTACCTCCGGGCGGCTGGCCGGGTTCGACCTGTCCGCCGACGGTGTCTTGCTGGGCCGCTATACCAACGGCCAGACGGCCGTGCTGGGTCAGGTGGTGCTGGCGGGCTTTGCCAATCCGAATGGCTTGCAACCGATGGGCAACAACCAGTGGGTCGAAACCTCGACCTCCGGCGTGCCGCTGGTGGGCGCGCCGGATTCGGGCAGCCTGGGCGTGCTGCAATCGCGGGCGGTGGAAGATTCCAACGTCGACCTCACCGCTGAACTGGTCAACATGATCACCGCCCAGCGCATGTATCAGGCCAACGCGCAGACGATCCAGGCGCAGGACGAAATCCTGCAGACCCTGGTCAACCTGTAAGCGCCTGAACCGCGCGGCTGACTTCTGAGGAGCCACCATGGATCGTCTTATTTACACTGCGATGACGGGCGCGAAACACACGCTCGAACAGCAGGCGACGACATCGCACAACCTGGCGAATGCGAACACGACCGGTTTTCGTGCGCAGATCGACCAGTTCCGTGCGGTGCCCGTTCAGGGGGCGATCCTGCCCACACGTACCTTTGTGGTCGACTCCAGCACCGGCAGCGATTTTGGCTCGGGCGCGATCCAGCACACCGGCCGCGAGCTGGATGTGGCGGTGCAGGGCGAAGGCTGGCTGGTGGTGGAGGCCCCGGATGGCAGCGAGGCTTACACCCGCAACGGCAGCCTGAAGACGGATGAGAACGGCCTGTTGCAGACACGTGACGGACTCACGGTGCAAAGCGACAGCGGTCCCCTGACGCTGCCGCCCGGCCGCAACCTCGCGGTGGCGGCGGACGGCACCATTTCCATATTGCCCGACGGCTCCGATCCCATCGGTCTCACCACCATCGGGCGCCTCAAGCTGGTGAATCCGGCCGCGTCCGATCTGGTGCGCGGCGACGATGGCCTGTTCCGCATGAAAAGCGGCGACCCGGCTGCCGTCGACCCAGCGGTTTCGCTGATCAGCGGCGCGCTGGAAACCAGCAACGTCAATGTGGTCGACGCGATGGTCGACATGATTTCGCTGGCGCGCCAGTTCGACATGCAGATCAAGCTGCTGGAACGCGCGGAAAGCAACGACAGCAAGGCCAGCCAGCTGCTGGCGACGAATTGAACACTTTGACTGATTAAAGGAGCCGACATGATTCGCTCACTATGGATTTCCAAGACAGGTCTGGATGCGCAGCAAACGCAGATGGACGTGATCTCCAACAACCTTGCCAACGTTTCCACGGCGGGCTTCAAACGCGCGCGCGCCGTGTTCGAGGATTTGCTCTATCAGACCATCCGCCAGCCGGGTGCGCAGTCGTCCGAGCAGACCCAGTTGCCGTCTGGCCTGCAACTCGGCACCGGGGTGAAACCGGTGGCGACCGAGCGCATCTTCACCCAGGGCAATCTGCAGCAGACCGGCAACGCCAAGGACGTAGCGATCCAGGGGCAGGGCTTCTTTCAGGTGCTGATGCCGGATGGCACCACTTCCTATACCCGCGACGGTTCGTTCCAGGTCGATTCCAATGGCCAGATGGTGACGGCCAGCGGCTATGCGGTACAGCCCGCGATTACCCTGCCGGCGGATACGCAAAGCCTGACCATCGCGATGGATGGCACCGTGTCGATCACGCAGGCCGGCTCGTCCACCCCGGTGACGGTCGGCAACCTGCAGCTGGCAACCTTCGTCAACCCGGCCGGTCTGCAGAGCCTGGGGCAGAACCTGTACGCCGAAACGGCCGCTTCGGGCACCCCGAACACCAATACGCCGGGCAGCAATGGCGCGGGTACCCTGAACCAGGGCTATATCGAAACCTCGAACGTCAACGTGGTGGAAGAACTGGTCAACATGATCCAGACCCAGCGCGCCTACGAAATCAACAGCAAGGCGATCACGACATCCGACGAAATGTTGCAGCGCCTGGTCCAGATGTGAGATTGGCCATGAACACGCCGCGCCTCAACCGATGGATGAAACAGCTTGCAGCGGGCCTGAACGGGCGGGTTGCCGCCTGTACGCTGGCAACGATGCTGGCGGCCTGCGGCACCACGCCCAGCAGCATCATCCAGCAGCCGAGCACGTCCCTGCCGCTGCCGCCGCAGGAATACAAGGCGGCCAGCAACGGTTCGATCTATCAGGTGGCCAGCTATCGCCCTTTGTTCGAGGATCGCCGCGCGCGCCTGATCGGCGACGTGTTGACGATCACCATCAACGAAAAATCGTCGGCAGGCTCGACCGGATCGTCCAGCGCATCGAAGTCAGGCGCGGTCGATGCCCTGGTCAGCGCCACGGCAGGCCTCCCGCTGCTGAGCAGTTTGCTGGAGCAGTTCCAGGACGCGAACGTGGTGTCGGAAAATTCGGGCGAATATGCCGACAAGTCCGCGCTGAGCTCCGGCAACACCTTCATTGCTAGCATCACCGTGACCGTGACCAATGTGCTGAGCAACGGCAATCTGGTGGTCTCCGGCGAGAAGCAGATCGCCCTCGACAAGGGGGTGGAGTTCATCCGCTTCTCCGGCGTCGTGAATCCCGACGACATCCAGCTGGGCAATATCGTGTCGTCGACCAAAGTGGCGGACGCGCGCCTCGAATATCGCACCACCGCCAAGTACGACGCGGCTGAGCTTACGAGCTGGCTGGCACGTTTCTTCTATAGCTTCCTACCCTTGTAAACGGGGCCCGACATGACACTTTCACGCCTGTTTCTCCTGACCAGTCTGCTCGCGGCGCTGGGCCTGCCCGGCATCGTTCATGCCGATCGCATCAAGGACCTGGCCTCGTTCCAGGGCGTTCGCACCAACCAGCTGGTGGGGTATGGCCTGGTGGTGGGCTTGGACGGGACCGGCGACCAGACCACGCAAACGCCTTTCACCACGCAGAGTATTTTCAACATGCTGACCCAAATGGGCGTCAACCTGCCGCCAGGTTCGGGTCCCAAGATGCAGCTCAAGAATATTGCCGCAGTCATGGTCACGGCCGACCTGCCTGCCTTTGCCCAGATCGGGCAGAACATCGATGTCACCGTGTCGTCGATCGGCAATGCCAAAAGCCTGCGCGGCGGCACGCTGGTGATGATGCCGCTGAAAGGCGCAGACGGGCAGGTGTATGCGATGGCGCAGGGTAATCTGGCGGTCAGCGGCGCGGGTGCGGCAGCCAGCGGCAGCAAGACGCAGATCAACCATCTGGGCGTAGGCCGCATCCCGGCCGGCGCTACGGTCGAGCGCACGGTCGCCACCACGCTGGGGGCATCGGGCACGCTTAATCTGGAACTGCGGACGAGCGATTTCCAGACCGCCAGCCGGGTCGTCGATGTGGTGAACAAGCGTTTCGGACAGGGAACGGCGCGCGCCGTCAACGGCCGCGTGATCGAGGTACGCACCCCGGCCGGAGAAAACGAACGGGTCGCGTTCATGGGCGAAATCGAAAGCCTGAACGTCAGCCCGGCGCAGTCGATGGCCAAGGTCATCATCAATGCACGCACCGGTTCCGTGGTGATGAATCAGGCGGTGACGCTCGACCGCAGCGCGGTGTCGCACGGCAATCTGTCGGTGGTCATCAGCACCACATCGAACGTGAGCCAGCCGGAGGCGTTTTCCAAGGGACAAACCGTGGTGACGCAGGAATCGCAGATCGAGATCACGGCCAAGGAAGGCGAAGTCATGCTGGTCAGACCCAGCGCATCGCTGGCCGAGGTGGTGAAGGCGCTCAACTCGATCGGCGCCACGCCGCAGGACCTGCTGGCGATCCTGCAGGCGCTCAAGGCTTCGGGTGCGCTGCACGCCGAGCTCGAAGTGATTTAATCGGAATCAGCTCATGGCCATCAATACGGACATGTCTACCGGGCTGGCGATCGACGCCAACAGCCTCGCCAAGCTCAAGACCAGCGCGGCGCAGAACTCGCCCGAGGCCTTGAAAGCCACTGCGCAGCAGTTCGAGGCCGTATTCATGAACATGCTGATGAAAAGCATGCGCGAGGCCACGCCGAAGGAGGGCATGTTCGATAACGAACAGACCCGCATGTACACCTCGATGCTCGATCAGCAGCTCACCCAGCAGCTCGCCAGCCGCGGAATCGGTCTGGCCGACGTGATGGTGCGCCAGTTGTCGCGTACCTCGCAGCCGCCAGCCGGCGAAGCGGCGAGCGCGGGCACGCCTCCGGGCCTGGAGCTGGCGCCCCGGCAAAATCTTGAATTCAATGCAGCCCGTGCAGCGGCGGCCGAGCCGGAAGCGGCCCTGTCCCTGAGCGGACTGGTTCAGCCTGCCGCGCTGGCGGCCCCTGCGGCCAGCCCGCGCAAGGGCGACACGCCCGCTCATGTTGAGTCCTTTGTGCAGCGCATGCTGCCGCATGCCCAGGCCGCCAGCGCCAGCAGCGGGATTCCCGCCCAGTTCATGATGGGGCAGGCTGCGCTCGAAACCGGCTGGGGCAGGGCGGAGATCCGCGGCGCCGACGGCCAGAACAGCCATAACCTGTTCGGCATCAAAGCCGGGGGAAGCTGGACCGGGCGCACCGTCGACATCGTCACCACCGAATATGTGAACGGCAAGCCGCAGAAGCAGGTAGACACGTTCCGCGCCTATGACTCCTATGCCGATTCGTTCCGTGATTACGCCAAACTGCTGGGCGGCAACGCCCGCTATCAGCATGTGGTCGCAGCCGGCCATGACGCGGCCGGGTTCGCCCAGGGCCTGCAACAGGCCGGCTATGCCACCGACCCGAAGTACGCCCAGAAACTGATGGGCGTGATCCGTCTGGTCGAAACCGGATAAAAGTTTGAATCCGGCATTCAAGTTATGGCCAAACCGGCCGATTCCTCAATTGAGCGAACATCCGTCCCCCTCGAAACCCACCCGGGCATAGTCAAATGGCAACCAGCATCCTCAGTATTGGACAAAGTGCACTCGCCGCCGCGCAGGTAGGGATCAACACGACGGGCCATAACATCGCGAATGCCGCGACGCCCGGTTACAACCGGCAAATCGTCGTGCAGGGCGCCGCCCAGGCGCAAAACTTTGGTTTTGGTTTTCTCGGTCAGGGTGTCGATGTCACCTCGATCACGCGCGTATACAACGAATTTCTGGGCAACCAGGTACAGTCCGCGCAAACCACGCTAAGCGGCCTCGACAGCTACTACTCCCAGATTCAGCAGATCGAAAGCCTGCTGGCCGATCCGACGACAGGCCTGTCGGCTGCGATGGATGAGTTTTTTGCTGGCTTGCAGGATGTTTCGACCAACCCGACCTCTATCCCCGCGCGGGAGACGGCTTTGTCGACCGCAGAGTCGCTTGCGACCAGCTTTCAAAGCCTGAGCGGATATTTCGAAGACATTGAGCGCAGCCTGAATGGCCAGATCCAGGCCAGCGTTTCCGATATCAACACCCTGGGCTCGCAAATTGCCCAGTTGAACGATGCGATCGGCAAGGCCGAGCGCGCAAGCGGGCAGCCGCCCAATGATCTGCTCGACCAGCGCGATCAACTGCTGCTGGAACTGAACAAGCAGATCAAGGTCACGGTCGTCGAGCAGGGTAGCGAATACAACGTGTTCATTGGCAATGGACAGCCGCTGGTAGTGGGGACGACTGCTAGCACCCTGGCCGTTGTGGCCTCCGCGACCAATCCTGAAAAGACCGAAGTTGCATTTCTTGCCAGCAACGGCAGCCTGATTCCCCTGGCTGGGTCGGCGCTAACCGGCGGCGAACTGGGCGGACTGCTGGATTTTCGTACCCAGTCGCTGGAGCCTGCGCAAAATGAACTGGGCCGGGTGGCCATCGGGCTGGCCGACACCTTCAATACCCTGCATCAGTCCGGATACGGACTTGACGGTTCAACCGGGAATGTTTTCTTCACCGCAGGCGTACCTGAAGTGGGCGAAGATGGGAACAATGCCGGCAACGCAGTGATTGGCGCAGTCATCAGCAGCTCCAGTGCACTGACCACCAGCGACTATAAGCTGCAATACGACGGTGCCAACTACACCGTAACCCGCCTGTCCGATAACACGGTCACCACCTTCGCCGGCTTCCCGCAGACCATAGACGGGGTAACGCTGGACCTTGCCTCGGGTGCAGCGGCTGCGGGCGACAGCTTTCTGATCCGTCCAACAGTCAACGGCGCATCCGGCTTTGGTGTGGCCATTACCGACCCGGCCAAGCTTGCCGCTGCGAGTGTCTCCGGCTCCGTGGGTGATAACGGCAATGCCCTGTTGCTGACAGGATTGCAAACATCCCAGACTCTGGGCAATGGCACCCTCACCTATCAGGATGCCTATTCGCAGCTGGTGAGCCAGGTGGCCAATAAAACCCGTGAGCTGGAAGTGAGCAGTAGCGTCGCCTCGATGATGCTCACCGAAGCGACGGCCACCCTGCAGAGCGAGTCGGGCGTCAATCTCGACGAGGAAGCGGCCAATCTGTTGCGTTACCAGCAGGCCTATCAAGCAGCCGGCAAGATGATGCAGATCGCCAGCGAACTATTCGACGTGTTGCTCTCGATCGGCCGATAAGAAAGGACTCCATCATGCGTGTCAGCACCCAGCAAATCTTCGACCTCGGCACGACTCGTCTGGTGGATTTACAAAGTCGCCTGCAAAAAACCCAGGAACAAATTGCCACCGGCCGCCGCATTCTGAGTCCGTCCGACGATCCGGTTGCCGCCACGCGCGTGCTCGATGTGACGCAATCGCAAACGATCAACAAGCAATACGGCGTCAATCGGCAATATGCTACGAATGTCCTGTCGCAGGCAGAAGTCACCCTGGGCAGCGTGACCGAGCTCTTGAAGGATGTCAGCGATTCCATCATCACAGCTGGCAACGGCACACTGAGCGATGCCGAACGGGGTTATATCGCGACTGAATTGAGTGGCCGGTTGCAGGAATTGCTGGGCTTGGCCAATACCCGCGATTCCTCGGGAAATTATCTGTTTTCCGGTTTTCAGAGCAATACCCAGCCGTTTGTCCAGACAGCTACAGGCGCGACCTATCAGGGCGATTTAGGTCAACAGAAAATTCAAGTCGATGCGACACGCCAGATGGCGGTCAACAGTCCTGGCTCGATCGTATTTCAGTCCGGCGGGCAGGACGTGTTCGCTACGCTGACCGATCTCGTCACCCTGTTGAATACGCCGGGCACCGCAGGTCTGTCAGCGGGTCTGGCAACTGCAGGCGCCAACATCGATCTTGCCCTGGATCAGGTGCTGAACGTGCGCGCATCGGTGGGCGCCAATCTGCAGGGGCTCGAAGCGCTCGACAGCTTAGGGACGGACCGTGACCTGCAATACTCCCAGTTGTTGTCCGAACTCCAGGATCTGGATTACACCCAGGCTATCACCCTGCTTTCACAGCAGCAGACCGCGCTCGAAGCCACGCAGAGTACTTTTGCGAAAACCTCCAGTCTTTCGCTGTTCAACTTCATATAACCTTCGCATCAGGGGCTGGATCAGTCAGCCGGCAGTGCGCCCCTTGGGGTGACTGCCGGCTTTCTGCATTTCAATCACCCGCCAAACAAAAATCATGCCTGTTACGCGTTTTTTGCGTAATCCGGCATGAAGAATTCCGAACGCCTGCCGATATAAAGCCTGACTATCAAGTTTGCTGATTCGGCATTGCAAGCCTGATAGGAAAGATCGGGCAGCAGGTCGCCAAACAAAGCCAAGAAAATGCATCGCGCATATAACGGAGTTCGAACATGACGATTGATATGAGCCAGTTTTACCAGGTGTTTTTCGACGAGGCAGATGAACTGCTCGCGGAAATGGAGAAACTGCTGCTGGCTATCGATGTGTCCGATCCGGATAGCGAAGATCTCAACGCAATCTTTCGCGCTGCCCATTCCATCAAGGGCGGCGCAGCCACCTTCGGTTTCAGCGACATCACCGAAGTGACCCATACCCTGGAGTCCTTGCTGGACCGGATCCGCAAGGGCGAGATGGCCTTGACGCCCGATCATGTGGACGCCTTCCTGGTGTCGAAGGATGTCCTGACCATGCTGATGGGGGGGCATCACCATGGCACTGCGGTTGATGAACCCGCCGTTGCCAGCGTCAGCACGCGGCTCGCCGCCCTGTCGAACGGAACGGCCGCGGTTGCAGCCCCGGCTGCAGCGCCCGAACCGGCGCCGGCCGCCGTTGAAGCTCCGCCAGCCGATACCCCGCCCGCAGCCGATGCCGATGGCAATTTTCACATTCGCATCGAACTGCCCGATGTGCCGCAGCGCGATGTGGATGCGCTGGCGACCGAGTTGGGCTTGCTGGGTACGATCACCCAGGAAGTACTGGCCGATAAACGCGTGGTCTTTACGCTGGTGACCCGCGAGAGCCAGGACGACATCGTCGCGATCTGCTCGTTTGTTCTCGATCCCGATGATCTGAAAATCACCCATAGCGGAGCATCGGCGCCAGCCAGCGCACCTGTTGCACCCGCAGCCGAGGCTGCGCCAGCTATCGAAGCAACACCTGCAGTGGAGGCCGTACCCACAGCACCCGCTGCCGCCTTGCCAACCGAGGCCCGCAACCCGGGGCGGCGTGCCACCGACAAGGAAGCCAGTTCGCAGGAATCCTCGTCGATACGGGTGGGGGTCGAAAAAGTCGACCAGCTGATCAATCTGGTGGGCGAGCTGGTGATCACGCAGGCCATGATCGAGCAGCGCATTCTGGCGCTGGACCCGCTGATCCACGAGCGTCTGCTCAACAGCGCCAACCAGCTGGCACGCAACACGCGCGACCTGCAGGAAGCCGTGATGTCGATCCGCATGATGCCGATGGATTACGTGTTTTCGCGCTTTCCGCGCATGGTGCGCGACCTGGCGACCAAACTCGGCAAGAAGGTCGAGATCATCACGCGCGGCGCCGCCACCGAACTCGATAAGGGTCTGATCGAGCGCATCGTCGATCCGCTGACGCACCTGGTGCGCAACAGCGTGGATCACGGCATTGAAATGCCCGACAAGCGCCGCACCGCCGGCAAAGGCGAAACCGGCAAGCTGACCCTGTCCGCCGCACATCAGGGTGGCAATATCGTGATTGAAGTGACAGACGATGGTGGCGGCCTCAACCGCGAGCGCATCCTTGCCAAGGCGATGCAGCAGGGCCTGAACGTGTCGGAGTCCATGCCGGACAACGACGTGTGGCAGCTGATTTTCGCTCCTGGATTCTCGACCGCGGAAATCGTCACCGACGTATCCGGCCGCGGCGTCGGCATGGACGTGGTCAAGCGCAATATTTCCGCGATGGGCGGCACCGTTGAAATTCGTTCTACGCCCGGCTCCGGCAGTACCATTTCGATTTCCCTGCCGCTGACGCTGGCGATCCTGGACGGCATGTCGGTCAAGGTCGGCGACGAGGTCTACATCCTGCCGCTGGGCTACGTCGTCGAATCCCTGCAGCCGGAGGCGATCGACGTCAAGGAAATTGCCGGCCAGGGCAAGGTGGTCAAGGTGCGCGAAGAGTATCTGCCGCTGATCCAGCTGTACGAACTGTTCGATATCGAGCCGCTGCATGCCAATCCGGCGCAGGGCATCATCGTCATCCTCGAAGCCGACGGCAAAAAGGCCGCCTTGCTGGTCGACGGCCTGGTCGGGCAGCAGCAGGTCGTGGTCAAGAACCTGGAATCCAATTTCCGCAAAGTGCCGGGCATCTCGGGCGCCACCATCCTGGGTGACGGCGGCGTTTCGCTGATTCTCGATGTCTCCGCGCTCCTGCGCTAAGGCTCGCAGGCGCTCGAATTCAAGACCCGACACCTTAAAGATCAGACAAGGATCGACCCCATGAGCTACACCACGCAAACCCAGACCAGCCTGCACACTTCCGATAAGGGCGGTGCGGACGAGTTTCTCGCCTTCACCCTCGGCGGTGAGGAGTACGGCATCAATATCCTGCGCGTGCAGGAAATTCGCGGCTACGAGCCGGTCACCCGGATTGCCAACGCACCCTCATTCATCAAGGGCGTGGTCAACCTGCGCGGCACCATCGTGCCGATCGTGGACATGCGCATCAAACTCGGTTTGGGCGAACCCACGTATGACCAGCTTACGGTCGTGATCATTCTCAACCTGGGCGGCCGCGTGGTCGGCATGGTGGTCGACAGCGTCTCCGACGTCACCACGCTGTCGGCCGAGCAGCTCAAGCCCGCACCCGAAATCAGCACGTCGTTTGACAGCGATTTCCTGATCGGCCTCGGCACCTTGGGTGACCGCATGCTGATCCTGGTGGATATCGACAAGCTGATGTCCAGTTCCGACATGGGACTGTTCGATCCCTCCGCGTCATGAACGGCAATCATGCGCTGCGGCTGCTTACCCGCATTCAACAAGAGAGTGAATCATGCTGACTAATCTGAGTATCAAATCCCGGTTGATCTTCGTGATCGGTTTTCTGTCGGTTCTGCTGGTTGCGATTGGCGCAATCGGGTTGAGCAGTCTGTCGGCCACCAATGATTCACTGAAGTCCATGTACGAGGACCGGTTAGTCGCGATGGGCCATCTGGAGGAAATATCCGTTCGGATGAACCGCAACCAGATGCTCGTATCCGAAGCTGTCGTGGGCCAGTTGTCGGCATTCCCGGAAGATCTAGCCCTGGTAGACAAGCGCGTCGCCGAGATCAGGTCGCTGATGGGGGGCGTCGACGATATCTGGAAGGTCTTTATGGCTACGAACCTGACGTCTGAAGAGGTCGCTCTGGCCAAGGCTTTTGATGCCGACCGCAGCAAGTATGGACGTGAAGCACTACTGCCGGCGCTTGCTGCCTTGGCTTCCCATGACTTTCAGCAAGCCAGCGAACTCGCACAGGGTACGTTGGGCGCAAATTACGCGGCTGCGCGTGCGGACATACAAGCCCTCCTGAATCTTCAGCTTGCTGTAGGCAAGGCGGAATACGAAGCTGC
The DNA here is from genome assembly GCA_020057245.1 of Thiobacillus sp. GTDB lineage: Bacteria > Pseudomonadota > Gammaproteobacteria > Burkholderiales > Thiobacillaceae > Thiobacillus. Next base: position 15,673 of record JAGVGD010000060.1, read on the forward strand.
AGCTGTGCGTTATGAATTGGCACGCAATATTTCCATCGCCTTGATCGTAGTCGGATTGTTGATCGCCCTTGCCATTGGCTACTGGCTTATTCGCGCCATCACCCTGCCGCTGCATGAGGCGGTAGAGGCGGCCGAACGTGTCGCGGAGGGTGATTTGACGCAAGCGATCAACGTTCGCAGCAGCGATGAAACCGGTCAACTGATGCAGGCGATGCAGGCCATGAACAGCAGCTTGTCCGATATCGTCGGTCAAGTCCGCACCGGCACTGAAGCCATCACGGTGGCCGCGCGTGAGATTGCAACAGGCAACGCCGACCTGTCGTCGCGCACCGAACAGCAGGCGAGCTCGCTGGAAGAAACCGCCTCGTCGATGGAAGAGCTCACCAGCACCGTCAAGCAGAACGCCGAGAACGCACGCCAGGCCAACCAGCTGGTGCAGTCCACCGCCGAAGTGGCGGTCAAGGGCGGGCGGGTGGTGGATCAGGTGGTCGACACCATGAACTCGATCAAGGACAGCTCGCGCAAGATCGCTGACATCATCGGCGTGATCGACGGCATCGCCTTCCAGACCAATATCCTGGCGCTCAACGCTGCGGTGGAAGCTGCGCGCGCCGGCGAGCAGGGACGCGGCTTTGCCGTGGTGGCGGCCGAAGTGCGCAACCTCGCGCAACGCAGCGCCGGCGCC
>JAGVGD010000126.1 GCA_020057245.1 Thiobacillus sp.
AACGGCGCCACCGCGCAGCGTGCGTGCGCCAGCCAGGGGCGCACATCTGGTACGCCCCCGGTGACGATCACGCCCGGCTGACGCGCCAGTGCCAGCACCGCCGCGCTGGGACGGCTGCCGACAATGGTGAACCGGGCTGCCGGGCAGGCATCGCGTATGGACGGGAAAATCCGCTCGGCGAACCAGACCACGGCATCGACATTCGGCCAGTAGTCCATCGCGCCGGTGAAGACGATGCCCTTCACGTCGGAAGCATAGGGGTTCGGGTAATCGCGTGCCGGTGAAAAATAATCCGCATCGACGCCGTTTTCGAACGCACCGATTTTGTCCCGCGCCTGTGGCACGCGCTGCTGCAGCAAGGCCGCCTCGTCCTGCGACACCAGCAGGGTGGCATCGAAATCCTGCGCCACCCGCGCTTCCCATGCGGCCAGCTTGCGGCCTTCGCGGGCGTACACCCACGACATCGGCCAGCGTTGGGTCGTCGCGTATTGCGTCCATTTGTCGGAGTCGACGTCGACCATGTCGATCACCCGCCGGGCCAGCGATGGCGGCATGAACATCGCCATCGCCGACGAATACGCCAGCCCGCGCGTGACCGTGCCGCTCGCAGCCAGCCCGGCCGCCCATTGCATGAGTTCGCGGTTGCGGTAATACGGCAGCGTCAGCGCTTCGCCGCTCACTAAACCGACGAGGCTCGCCAGCCTGGCGCGCCTCGGGTTCAGCGGCAACAGCTTGATCGAGGCGCAATAGGGTTTGAGCGCGTCCTGAAACTGCCAGTCGTCCGCATCATCGACAAAGGCGCCGAGGTGGATGGCATAGCGCGTACTCAAATGCCGCAACAAGTGGAACGAGCGGATCTTGTCGCCCTTGTTGGGAGGAAACGGAATGCGATGCGCGAGGAACAGCAATCCGTCCATGGCTCAGCCCAGGTTCTTGACGATGTGCGGCCCGATCACATTGGCAAGCGCCAGCGGCATCTTCTTCCAGGCCTGAATGAACAGGCGGTATTTCGGGTTGAGCGGATTGATTTCCGGCACTTCGCTATCGCTCACCAGAAAATACTCGTAATGCAGCGGCGTCGGCTCGAAGCCCCAGTTTTTCTTGAAATCGAACGAGCCGGTACCGCGCTTGCTGCGGCCGAAGTCGAACACTTTCAGGCCGCGCTCACAGGCGCGCCGCATCAGTTCCCAGTACATGAAATCATTGCCCGCCACGGCGCGCGCGGCATCGACGCCGCCGCCGTAATACGGCAGCACTTCGTCGCGGAAATAGAAGGACATCACGCTGGCGATCACCTGCTCGCCGAGCACGATGGTCAGCACTTCGCAATGGTCGCCAAACTCGTCCTTGAGCAACTGGAAAAACTTGCGCGAAAAAACCGGCGTGCCAAGCCGGTGCACGCTGGCTGAATAGGCCTGGAAAAAGCGCGTGGTGTCACGATCGATTTCACCGGTGAGCCCAGCCTTGATGCCTTTTCTGACCATTGCGCGCTGCTTGCGCGGTATCGCGTTCATGTTGGCTTCGATTTCGGGTTCGATCGCCTTCTTGAACGTGACATACATATCCTTGCCTGGCCAGTCGGCGTGCTGCACGACCGGGTTGCGGTACTCGAGCGCCCCTACCTTGAGCGTGCGGGCCAGCGCTTGCGCGGCCTGATCGAGGCCCTCGCGGGCGGCCGCATCAGCGGCAACGATGCCGCCATACACACAGAACGGCAATGAACCCAGGCTGTGGCCAAACAGCCGGCTTTTGATTTCAACCAACGGCAGCACACCGACGATTGCGCCATCACGTTCAGCCAGCAAATAATGGCTGCGATGGCTGAATGCCTGTTCGATCACCCGCTTCCAGCCGATGCGATGAAAAAACGTGGCGTCCGGATGGGTCAGCACAAAGGCATCCCAGCGCGCGGCATCGTTCGACGACGCCGCGCGTATGCTCACCTCGCCAGCGGCGGATGCGGGCACGGACACGTGCCCTCGGGGCAGTTCGGTCGGCATGTTCACAGCGAAGGCAGGAATACGCGGTCCACACGATCCCATTCGAAGTCGTTCAATAATTTCTTCATTCTGCCCGGCATGCGTTGCAGATTGACGTAATGGCGGAAATGCGTTTTGGCCGACAGGCCCGGCTGGCGCGGCTGCCCGGCGTCCATTTCCCAGGGATGGAAATAGAACATGCACGGCGCCTGATCCTGCGTGTTCACCCGTTGCAGCATCCAGCGCGACATGGCATACGGCAACAGACGGAACCAGCCGCCGCCCGCCGCAGGCAGGTTGCGGCCCAGCAACGCCAGCGTGGTGGGCGGCAGCTCGAGGATGCCGTCAGCGCCATTGGGGCGATTCGGAAATCGCGGCGCATCGGGCATGCCGTAGTGATCGTGCTTGACCGGATAAATGCTCGAGCTGTACACGTAGCCCGCGTTTTCCAGTTCTTCGACGGCCCACCAATTGTTCTGGTTGATGGAAAAGCTGGGCGCGCGGTAGCCGCGAACCGATACCCCGCCGAGATCTTCGAGGAGGTGCTTGGCGCGGGTGATGTCGTTACGGAACTGTTCGGGCGTGAGATCCGACACGCGTTCATGACTATAGCCATGGCTGGCGAGCTCGTGACCCGCGTCGACGATGCGGGTCACCACGTTCGGGTAGCGCTCGGCAATCCAGCCGAGGGTGAAAAAGGTCGCACTGGCATCCGCCTCGTCGAGCAATTGCAGAATCACATCGATGTTGCGTTCCACCCGGCACGGCATGCTGTCCCAGTCTGCGCGGCGGATGGTCGAGGCAAACGCCGACACCTGAAAATAATCCTCGACATCGATCGACATCGCATTTTTCATGGCCGCCATTTACATCCCCCTCACGCCGGCCGCCTGCGGTAGCCAGCCCTTGAGCGTGTGCGCGATGCGCATCGCCGCACGGCCATCCCAGTATTCCGGAATGCAACCGGCGCGGCCGCCATTCGTCATCACCTGATCGAACGCCGCGCGGATGGCGGCAGGATCGGAACCGACCAGCGTATTGGTGCCTTCGGTCAGGGTGATCGGACGTTCGGTGTTGTCGCGCAGCGTCAGGCAGGGCACGCCGAGCGCCGTGGTTTCTTCCTGGATGCCGCCCGAATCGGTCAGCACCAGCTTGGCATCGCGCATCAGGCCAAGCATGTCGAGATAGCCCAGCGGCGGCAGGATGCGCAGCGCATCGAGCCTGGCGCCCAGGCCGAACTTTTCGATATTGCCGCGCGTGCGCGGATGTAACGGCAGCACCACCGGCAACACGGCGTTGATCTCGCCGATCACATCGAGCAGCGAGGCCAGCGTCGCCGGATCGTCGACGTTCGACGGCCGGTGCAGCGTCAGAACCGCATAGCCCGGCAGCACCGCCCCCAGCGTCAGGCTGCTCGGTACGGCGCGTTCGAGATTGCGGTACAGGGTGTCAATCATCACGTTGCCGACGAACTCGACGCGCGCCGGGTCGATGCCTTCGCGCTGCAAATTGGCGAGCGCACTTTTTTCGGTGATGAACAGCAGGTCGGAAATCTGGTCGGTGAGAACACGATTGATTTCTTCCGGCATGGCGCGGTCGTAGCTGCGCAATCCGGCTTCGACATGGATCACCCGCACCCCGCGCTTGGCCGCCACCAGGGCGCAGGCAATGGTGGAATTGACGTCACCCACCACCAGCACGGCCTGCGGCTTCACGCTGTCCAGCACCGGTTCGAAGCGCTTCATCACCTCGGCCGTCTGCACTGCGTGGCTGCCGGAACCGACTTCCAGATGATGGTCCGGACGCGGGATGCCCAGGTCGGCAAAGAAACCATCGCTCATCGCCGCATCGTAATGCTGGCCGGTATGCAGCAACTGCGCGGCAATGCCGGTCTCGGCCAGTGCGGCCATGACCGGCGCGATTTTCATGAAATTCGGGCGCGCACCCGCGACACACAAAACCTGGGTCATGTTGATTCCGTGTGAACTAGTGGGTGATTTCAGGGTTGTCGGGCACGCCGCCGTCTTCGGCCGCGGCCTGGCGCTCGCTCACGGCGTACAGGATTTTTCGCACGATGGGCAGGATGCGGTTCACCGAGCGTTCCATCTGCTCGACGCGCTGCATCAGGCGTGCGGTATCTTCGTTCGTCACTGTGCTCTCAGACGCAGGCTGGCCGTTCAGGCCGGCCGGACCGCTGAAATCCTGATGCGCGATTTCGTTCCTGAGGTCGGCAATCACTTCGTTGACCTCCGCTTCGCCAAAGTGGTTTTTCTCTTCCAGAAAGCCGAACAGCAACAGGCGGTCGCAGGTGGTATTCAGACGGCGCGGAATGCCGCCGGTAAATCGATGCAGCTCGGCAAACGCATCGTCGCCAAACCCCGGCGTCCCCTGCCAGCCGACAGTACGCAAACGGTGCTCGATATACCCGCGCGTCTCGTCCGCATCGAGCGGCCCCAGATGGTAGGAGGCCACCACGCGCTGGCGCAGTTGCTGCATGGTGGGGCTTTGCAAAATGCCGCGAAACTCCGGCTGGCCCAGCAGGAAGGTCTGGATCAGCGAGCGTTCGTCGTTCTGGAAATTGGACAGCATGCGCAGCTCTTCCACTGCGCGTGGCGTCAGGTTCTGCGCTTCGTCCACCACCAGCAACACGCGCTTGCCCTGGCGGGTGGCGGCGATGAAAAAGTCCTCGATGTTTTTCAACAGCGCGGATTTGGTCAGGCCTTCGTGCTCCAGGCCGAACGAAGCGGCCACGCTGCGCAGCGTATCTTCGGCGTCCAGCTGGGTGGAGACCAGCTGTGCGGCCAGCAGATTGGAGGACTCGAGCTGGCGGAACAGGTTGCGCACCAGCGTGGTCTTGCCCGCGCCGACCTCGCCGGTGATGACGATGAAGCCTTCGCCCAGCGACAAACCATAGTCGAGATACGCCATCGCCCGCTTGTGCCCCTTGGAACCGTAAAAGAAACGCGGGTCCGGGTTGAGCTGGAACGGTTTGGCGCTAAAGCGGTAATAGTCTTCGTACATGAACGATCCGTTGAATTTTGGCGGCCGGTTCGGCTTGCCCTGCCTCTACAACGCAAGGGCCGTGCCACACCGGCAGAGCGGTCAGAAACTCAAATTGACCGAGGCAGTGATATTGTTTTCGGTGTACTCCGCTGTGGGGTCGTTCGAATCCCGCCACTGATGCCGGTATACCAACGCGCTCGAGAGCTGCTCCCCGAATTGATGTCTCAAGCCCACGTTGAGCCTGTAGAAGTTGTCATCGCGATCAATGACCGATGCCAGACCTGCAGGTGACTGGGTATTCGACAGCAGGAAACCGACGTCCAGGGTAGTGAGCGGCTGCAGGCGGTAGCCATAATCGAGCGTCACCCCGCGGGACAAATCCTCGGGCAAGCCCACAACCTGCTGATATTCCCTGCGCGTGTCGTATACGCCCAAGCCGAGACTCGATCGGCCTTTGCTCCAGGCTACCGCCGCATTGAATGTTCTGCTGACATACACGCCATTGGCAAGCCCGACCGGAACCGTCCCGATTGGCGCAATCCTCGATGGGACACAGCCTTGCTCAGGCGGAATCACGGGATTGCCGTATACCAAAGTTCCACCGCAGTCCCAGATATAGTAAGTCTGCGTGTTCAGCAACTGCTGGGCAATATCGCTCACTCCATCGTCATAGCTTGCCGTCCAGACAGTATGGCTGTTCCAGTAATCCAGGCTGAAACCATAGGTCCGACCGAAATAGCTGTCGCCAAACGACGCCTCGATTTCCGTGCGCCGGTTCGGCGACCAACTCATGCCCACGGTCCAGCTTTCCCCGCTGGTTTCGCTGCCCGGCACGGCCGTGTATTCGTTGCTGTCATAGCCCAGGGTGCCGAAAATCTGGAGATGACGCGTCACACCATAGCCCAGCGTGGCACCGTAATGTTCAAAGCGGGAGTCTTCTCCCCCTATCGCCGAGGCATCCCTTATCGAGAAATCCATGCTCCAGAACAGACTGCTGAACTGATTGCCGCTGTTCAGCGTTCCGCTCAGCGTGTTCGCATACAAATCATCCGCCGCATTGCTTTCAAAAATGGCACCGGTTGCGCTGTAACGCAATTCCGCATCGGCAAAACTGCCGAAACGCTGCTTGATATAGGGACTGATGGAATAGGAACCAGTTGCAGCGCGGTTAGTATCGTTGATGCTTGGGTCGGCCTGCGAACCCAGCAATGAGATGAGTTGCTGCGAGATACCGGCACTGGCATCAAGGAACAGGAAATCCTCCATCAGCTCGGCATTGGCGCGCGCATTCAGCAAACTGTACAGGCTGTCATCCTGACCTTCACCTGTGCGGGTCACGCCCGTCAAACCGTAAAACATCCCGGCCTCAATCCGCTGCGAGCCCCGCGACTGCAAGCTGAACCCCGGGGTCGCTGTCAGGATGAATGAGCTCTCGGCATTATTGGCGCTCTGGTTGACGTTGTCGGTAAACGTCGCGGACCCACCCAGCGTCGGCGTGAAATCCCAATCCAGCGCCACAGCCGGGCAGGCCAGCAGCGCAATCCAGATAGACAGCGCGCCCGCCAGCGGCGCCGGCCGGAACACGCCCGGTTGCACGCGGCACGGGCGAATCTTATTTGCCGTAACTGCCATAGTGACCATAGTAATAATCCGCGCCCGGGGTAGGCGTGGTTTTGTTCAGCAACATGCCCACGACTTCGCATGACTGGATATGGCTAAGCGCCTCGCGCACGGCATCCTGCGATGTTTTCTCGGCTTCCACCACCATGACGATCTGCCCCATGTGAGTCGCCAGCACGCTGGATTCGCTGGTCGCCAGCAGCGGCGGTGAGTCGAACAGAATGATCCGGTCCGGATAGCGGTTGCCGATATCTTCGACCAGACGCGTCATGGCCGCGCTTGCCAGCAACTCGGTCGCGCGCTTGTACGTGCGGCCTGCCGGCAAGACCGTGAGCTTGGCAATGTCGGTCTTGATCATCACGTCGGACAGCTTGAGATTCTTGTCCTGCAACACGTCCAGCAGGCCCTTGTCGGCATGAATGCCGAGATATTCCGGAACACGCGGCTTGGCAACGTCGGCGTCGATCAGCAATACGGTGCGATCCATCTCCATCGCCATCGAGATCGCCAGATTGATGGCGCAAAAGCTTTTGCCTTCGCCCGGCAACGAGCTGGTCACCATGATGAGATTTCCGTTCTTCACCCGCGCCGCGCCCTGCCCGAAGGCATTGGCAATCAGCGGACGCTTGATGATGCGGAACTCTTCGGCGATCTTGCTCTTCTCGGCGTCCGGCGACACCACACCCATGCGGTGCAGGCGCGCCAGATTGATCGATTGCACCTGGCTGTTGCCTTCGAGCACGCCGGCATCCGGGTCGCTGAACATCGGCTCCACCGGCGTGGCGACAAAGGACGGTGTCGGCGAACGGGCCTGCTGCTTGTTGACCGCACCTTCGATCAGACTGACATCGCGCACAGCTTCGCCCTGGCTGCTCTCAGGACTTGGCTTGGGCGCGCCTGTGCCAATTTTTCCTGCGGCTTTTTCGATAATGCTCATGGGTTTCTCCTAGCCGGCTCGCGACATGACCAGTTGCAGGATCATCACCCCACCATATGCGGCGATCAGGCTGCCCAGCGCGGCCAGGTAAGTCAGCAGACCCTTGCGCTTGCGGCGCCGGGTCTCATCTGTTTCCACCCGTGAAACCGCGCCCAGCAAGGGCAGGCCGGTCAACTCGCGCAGCACGCGGCGGTCGGTCACGGTGCGGCGCAGCTGGCTGAGCAGGAAGGCGACAGCCACGCCCGCGCCCAGTGCGCCCAGCGTCACCAGCGACAGCAGCAGGGGGCGATTGGGCCAGGCCGGCTGGCTCGGCACAAAGGGCGGGTCGATGACCCGGAAATCGACCGTGTCGGTCTTGCTCTCGACCTCGCCCGACATGCTGACAGACTCGCGACGCTTCAACAGCGCATCGTAATTCTGGCGATACACATCGTAGTCGCGCATCAACTGGGTGTATTCCTGTTCAACCTGCGGGACCATGTTGGAGGCACTCCGCAACTCGGTGTAGCGTCGCTGGTATTCCCCCACACGCGCCTGCAGGGACGCCACGGTCGCATCGGCTTCGGCGATGGCAATGGTGAGCTGCTGGTAGACCGGATTCTGGATTTTGGTGCCAGCCGGATCCGCCTTGCGGGCTGCCATATCCGCCTTTTTCTGCGCTTCCAGTTTTTCGACCAGGCGCTTGTTCGCCTGAATGTCGGGGTGCAGGTCAGTGTACTGTAGCCGCAGTTGATCCATCTGCTTCTGCAAAGCCTGGATACGGCTGTCGATCTCGCCGTCGGTCATTGAAGCGGCCGCCGCCACCAATTCCGGCTCTTCATCAATCAGTTGCTGCTTGAGCTGGTTGCGGCGATTGATCGCCTCCCGCTGATCCAGCTGCGCCTGCCGCAACTGGGTCGAAACCTCGGCCAGCTTGGCGTAATAATCCCCGCCCTGGCCCGGCATCATGCCGATATGCTTCTGCTTGAATTCCTTCAGCGCGTTTTCAGCATCGGTCAGCTTCTGTTGATATTGCTGCAGCTGCTCCTCGATGAAGCGCTGCGAACTGGAAATGTCCTGGCGGGTTTTGCCCAGACTGGTTTCCACAAAAATGGTCAGTAATGACTGCACCACCTTCTTGGCCAGATCGCCGCTCTGATCCTGATAGCTGATGGTGTAAAGATTTTCCTGTCCGGCATTGCTGATCGCGATTTTTCCGGCCAGATTGTCCAGCATGGCCTCGGTCTGCTCGGGCGTTTTGGCCTTCACATCCAGATCGGTCATGCGGGCGACTTTTTCCAGGGTAGGCCGGCTCACCAGCTGGCGCGTCATCAGCTTGATCTGCTGCTCCACATTGGGTTCAGCTGTCAGGCCTTGCAACAAGGGCTTGAGCAGGGTCTGAGTGTCCACATAGACGCGCGCCGACGCTTCATAGCGGTCCGGCAGCATCATGACCCAGGTCCAGCCGAGGATGCACACCAGCCAGGCTACCGCGACGCCCCACCAGCGCCGCTGCCACGCGGCTTTGGCATACCCCAATATTTGTTGCAACACTTGATCCATGCGGACTCTCTACCCCGGCAAAACACGCACACCGTCTGTCAGGACGGTGTGCAGGCGATTAGAACAGACTTTCGGGAATGACCAGGACATCACCCGGACGCATTTCCACGGCGGCAGTGCTATCACCGTCCCGCAATAAATCCTCGAGTCGCACCCCCAGCTGGACCCGCTCGCCATTTTCCTTGACGATTCGCGAGATGTAAGCCTTGTTCCCATCAGCGAAATCGGTCAGCCCGCCCGCTGCAATCATTACATCGACCACGCTCATACCTTCGCGATAACCCATTGCCTGCGGATCTGTGGCCTCGCCCAACACCCGAATTTGCTGGTTATAGGGCCCGATGCCTCCCGAAACGATGACGGTGGCGATGGGTTCCTGAATATATTTGGAGAGCGCCTTTTCAATATCGCGCGCCAGCTGGGTCGGAGTCTTGCCGGATGCCTGCATATCCTCGATCAGGTTCATGGTCATCTTGCCGTCCGGCCGGATCGGGAAGCTGCCGGACACTTCAGGGTTGCGCCAGACAAAAACCTGGACCGAATCCCCCGGTCCAAGCAGGTAATTCCAGCCGCTGATCCGCGGTTCCACGGGCACAGGAGCGGGCGCTTGCATCGGTGCCGGGGGATAAGTCGGCGTGCTGGAACAGCCCGTTATGGCAACAACTGCGAACACCACGCTGACGCGTGCGATGAGTGTATTAATTGTGAACATGTCCACCCTCCCTCAAATTAAGCAAGCTATCCGCCGCGATTATGCCTGAGCGAAATGAAAATTCGACTTCAACGTGTGTAGCCATCGGCACAACCTGAAGCAAACACCAAGCCAGACCATTGCGCCGCCGCCCGGGCCGCGCATCTGCCATCCGTCCGTTGCATGCCCCCACCCTTGTCGATCATTCGTCAAAGGTGTCATAAGCTCATCGCCCGCGGGGTATCATGCCGCCCATGAATGTCCCCGCGATCGACAGCCTCGAAACCCTGCGCCAGCATATCCGTGTATTTGCACAAGCGCGCGCATGGGAACGTTTTCACACGCCCAAAAACCTGGCCATGGCACTGAGCGTGGAAGCGGCAGAACTGCTGGAACCGTTCCAGTGGCTGACGGCCGAACAAAGCCAGAACTTGAGCCCGACGCAACACGAAGCGGTGCGCCAGGAGATCGCCGACGTGCTGATCTATCTGACGCGGCTGGCCGACGTGCTCGGCATCGACCTGCTCGAAGCCGCCACCGAAAAGCTCGAAATCAACGCCCGCAAATACCCGGCCGACCTGGCGCACGGGAATGCCACCAAATATTCGGAACGATCTGATGACTAAGCCGTATTTCACCCACCACGTGTTTTTCTGCACCAATCAGCGTGACGACGGCGCCCCCTGCTGCGGTGCGTCCGGTGGCCAGCAGATGCGCGATTACATGAAGAAGAAGGCCAAGCAGGCCCACCTCACCGGCGCCGGCAAATGCCGCATCAACAGTGCGGGCTGCATGGACCGCTGCGACGAAGGCCCGGTGATGGTGGTTTACCCGGAAGGCGTCTGGTACACCTACGTCGACGAAACCGACATCGACGAGATCTTCGACCAGCACCTCAAGCACGGCCGCATCGTCGAGCGTTTACAACTGAAATAATGCCCCACCCGTGAAGCGCTACAAGCTCCGCATCCCCACCGCCGTCGGCAAACTGGAAACCGTGGTCGACGATCCCGAGGGGGTGCGCCATGGCCTGCTGCTGGTGGCACATCCGCATCCGCTGCATGGCGGCAGCCTGGAAAACAAGGTGGTGACCACGTTGGCCAAGGCCGCCAACGAAGCGGGCTGGGTCAGCGTGCGGCCGAATTTTCGCGGCGTAGGCATGAGCGATGGCCTGTTCGATGCCGGCAGGGGCGAAACCGAAGACCTGCTCGCGGTCGCCCGTTTCGTTGAAGCGAGCTATCCCGGTCTGCCGTGGGTGCTGGCCGGGTTTTCATTCGGCGCCTTCGTGCAACACCGCCTGCGCCAGCAGCTCGACGCGCGCCGCCTGATCCTGGTCGCCCCCGCCGTCACGATGTACGAATTCGACCCGGTGCCGCCCGACAGCGTGCTGATCTACGGCGATGCCGACGAGCTGATTGCCCCCGAAGCGATGCAGCGCTGGGCGGAGCAGCAGCAGCTTGCGATCAAGGTCATCCCCGAAGCCGGGCATTTTTTTCACGGCAAGCTGGGCGAACTGAAACAGGCGTTCATGGAGGCCTGCCCATGCTGAAAGTGCGCGGTCTCACCAAAACCTACGGCGATACCGAAGTGGTGCGCGGCCTCGACCTGGATGTCCGGCGCGGCGAATGTTTCGGCCTGCTGGGCCCGAACGGCGCGGGCAAAACCACTACCCTGCGCCTGCTGCTCGGCCTCACCGATCCCGACAGCGGCAGCATCGAGCTGGCCGGGATCAAAGTACCGCAAATGGCGCGCGAAGCACGCATGAAAGTCGGCGTGGTGCCGCAACTGGACAACCTGGACCCCGACTTTTCGGTGCGCGAAAACCTGCTCGCCTATGGCCGCTATTTCGGCATGAGCAAAGCCGCGGTCACCGCGCGCGTGCCGATGCTGCTGGAGTTCGCCGGGCTGGCGAACAAGGCCGACGCGCAGATCGCGCAGCTGTCCGGCGGCATGAAGCGGCGGCTGACGCTGGCCCGCGCGCTGGTGCACGACCCCGACATCCTGTTTCTCGACGAACCCACCACCGGCCTCGACCCGCAGGCGCGCCATCTGATCTGGCAGGGCCTGCGCCGTCTGCTCGCCGAAGGCAAGACCATCGTGCTGACCACGCACTTCATGGACGAGGCCGAACGGCTGGCCGACCGGCTCGCCATCCTCGATCACGGCCGCAGGGTCGTCGAAGGTGCGCCGCGCGCCCTGATCGAAGCGCATATCGAGCCGGCCGTGGTCGAAGTGTTCGGCGAAGGCCTGGCCGACTGGACCCGCGCGCACGCCGCCACGCTGTGCCTGCGCCATGAGTCTGTCGGCGAAACCCTGTTCTGCTATACCGCCACCCCCGACAGCGTGATCGATGCGCTGAAGGAGGTGCCCGCATTGCGCTACGTCCACCGGCCATCCAATCTCGAAGACGTCTTCCTCAAACTCACCGGGAGAGACCTGCGTGATTAAGCATCTGCGCCTGCCCCGGCTGTCGTGGCGCTTCATACCGGTATGGCAGCGCAACTACCTGGTGTGGAAAAAGCTCGCCATCCCGTCCATCCTCGGCAACCTGGCCGATCCGATGCTGTACATGCTGGGTCTTGGCTTCGGCCTCGGCAGCCTGCTGCCGGACATCGACGGCATGTCGTACCTGAGCTTTCTCGCCGCCGGCACGGTGGCCTACAGCACGATGAACGCCGCCACCTTCGAGGTGCTGTATTCGAGTTTTTCGCGCATGCATGTGCAGCGCACCTGGGATGCGATTCTCAACGCACCGATGACGCTCGACGACATCATGCTCGGCGAACTGACCTGGGCAACGTCGAAAAGCCTGCTCTCCGGCGTGGCGATTCTGGCGGTGATCTGGGGTCTGGGACTGTTCGGCAATTTTTGGATGACGCTGTGGATCATCCCGGTGGTGGCGCTGGTCGGCTTCTGCTTCGGCGGCATGGGCCTGGTGATGAACGCGGTGTCGCCGAGCTACGATTTCTTTCTGTATTACTTCACTCTGGTAATCACGCCGATGGTGCTGCTGTGCGGGGTGTTTTTCCCGGTGACGCAACTGCCGCCGCTGCTGCAAAGCGTGTCGGCCTGGCTGCCGCTCACCCACGCCATCGACCTGGCGCGGCCGCTGGTGATCGGCCGCGTGCCCGACAGCGTTGCGCTGCACGTGACGGCCCTGTTGATCTACGGCAGTCTGGGTTACGTCATCGCGCTGGCGCTGACGCGCAAGCGGCTGTTGAAATAGGCCTCAGACGCCAGCGGCCTGCTGGTCGGCGTGGTAGCTCGATCGCACCATCGGCCCGCACGCCGCGTGCTTGAAGCCCATCGCCAGCGCTTCCTGCTCGAACTGCGCGAAGCGCTCCGGCGTCACGAAGCGCAGCACCGGCAAGTGGTGTTGCGAGGGTTGCAGATATTGTCCCAGCGTCAGCATGTCCACATCGTGCGCACGCAGGTCGCGCATCACCTGCAGGATCTCGTCGTCTTCCTCGCCCAGCCCCAGCATCAGGCCGGACTTGGTCGGCACCTCGGGATGGCGCATCTTGAAATCTTTCAGCAATTTGAGCGAATGCGCGTAGTCGGCGCCCGGGCGCGCCGCCTTGTACAAACGTGGCACGGTTTCCAGGTTGTGGTTCATCACGTCAGGCGGCGCAGCGTCGAAAATGTCAAGCGCGCGCTCGTGACGACCGCGGAAATCGGGGGTCAGGATTTCGATCCGCGTCGCGGGCGACAACTCGCGCACGGAGCGGATGCAATCGATGAAATGCTGCGCCCCGCCGTCGCGCAAATCGTCGCGATCGACGCTGGTGATGACCACGTATTTCAGCGCCATCATCGCGATGGTTTCACCCAGATGGCGCGGCTCATCGGTATCGGGCGGCAGCGGCGTGCCGTGGCCGACGTCGCAGAACGGGCAACGCCGCGTGCACAGGTCGCCGAGGATCATGAAGGTCGCGGTACCGTGGCCGAAGCATTCGCCCAGATTCGGACACGAGGCTTCTTCGCACACTGTGTGCAATTTGGCCTCGCGCAGAATGCCTTTCAGCCTCCCGACATTTGGCAGGCTCGGCGCCTTGGCGCGGATCCACGGCGGCAGCCGCATGCGTTCCTGCGGCACGATTTTGATCGGAATGCGCGCGGTTTTGGCCGCGCCTTTGTGCTGGATGGGATCGGCCATGTATTTAGGTGAGCAGTAAGCGGGGAACAGGGAACGGTCAGACCTGAACCCAGACCTGTCCGGCTTCGATTTTAACCGGGTAGGTCTTGATCGGCTCGTCGGCCGGATCGCAGGTGGGCTGGCCGGTGGTCAGATCGAAGTAGCTGCCATGCAGCGAACACTTGATCTTGCCGTCCTTGATACAGCCGAGGTAGAGGGAATAGTCCTCGTGGCTGCACATTTCGTCGACGACGTAATGCGTGCCGCTGGAATTGCACAGCAGCAGCTTCTTGCCATCAACGACGACGCGCTTCATCTGCGCCGGCTTGAGTTCGTCGGCAGCGGCGATGGCGACATATTCGGCCATCACTTCACCCGCGCCACGGCACGGCCGGAATCCAGCACCGCACGAATCTGCGCCGCCGCTTCGGCCACGCTGGCCGCCTTGCCGACGTGGTGCAGGATGACCGAACCCGCCAGCACCAGCGAATCGTAGGTTGCGCCCTTGTCACCCTTGAGCGCCAGAATGCCGGCCTCGGCGGCGGCATGCGCGGTGGCCTTGATGTCGATGGCGGCGACGATTTCATCCTCGCCCGCTTCGCTCGCCACGCTACCGGGCAGCGGCACGGCACGCACCGGCTGGTCGATGCCGAGCGCCACCGGATCGATGCTGGCTTCGATTTCCTCGGCACGGTCGTGGTAATGGAAATACTTGCCGGTCTGGCGCAGCGACGGGATCACCCCGCCCTCGACGCCGCGCACGATGCAGGCGGTGTCGAATCCGGCCACTCGGGCGAGATCGGCGTACACCGGCGGATAGGGCTTGTGCACGTAGCCGGTGACGAAATGGGTCAGTTTTTTGCCGGCGATGGGCTTCGACAGCACCTCCACCGTGGTCAGCACCTGGCGCTTGATCATCTGGGTGCGCAGCGGAATCAGGTTGTGCATGCCGGGGTTGGAATGCGCCTGGTCGACGTAGGTCCAGCCCAGCGCCGGATCGGAGAGGCGCGCGGCCGCTTCGGCGGGCGACAGGTTGACCGGCACCCCGGCCGCTTCCAGTACGTGGCGTGCGGTTACGCCGTATTTGGGGCCGACCTTGTCCAGGCCATGCGACACCACATGCACGTCGAACTCGGCCAGCAGCGGGCCGAGGAAGGGTGCGGCAGGCAGGCAGCGGGTATAGCCATCGTAGGGGTCGCCGATATCGACTACTTCATCCACCTCGGCCGTCACGCGGCGCGTGGTTTCCAGCACCGCATCGAGCACGCCGCGGTTTTCGTCCATGGTCTCGCGCTTCATCCGCAGCGCGATAAAGTAAATACCCACTTGCACCGGGTCGATCATGTTGTCGATGATGGCCTTGGTGCCCAGGTGCGCTTCGATACGGCTGATGTCTTTCGACAGGTCGGGACCGGTGGCGATGCGCTGGATGATCGAGCGCATCAACAGTTTGGGATCTGACGGCAGGGTTTCGGTGGTCATAAATAACTCCAATAGAAGCAGCAAGAATACTAATAACCGACTAAATCAGTCAAGAATAGATCGTGCGGTGCAACGCGTGCTCCAGCCGCTGCGACCATGCCGGCACGCTTGCGTCGATGCCAAGGTCGCGGCATTGCGTCACCCGCATCCCCGCGTAGCCGCAGGGATTGATCGCCGTAAACGGGCGCAGGTCCATGTCCACATTCAGCGCCAGGCCATGGTAGGTGCAGCCGTGCTTGACCCGCAGCCCCAGGGCGGCGATTTTTGCGCCCGCCACATACAC
>JAGVGD010000122.1 GCA_020057245.1 Thiobacillus sp.
ACTGGACGCATTGAACTACGGTACGGGAATGGCGGCCCTGGTGACTGCGGCCTTGCCGGCCGGCCATCTGGTGGGGCTGCGCCGCAGAGCTGGCCGCCCAGCTGTTCGAGGCGGAAACCCTGCTCGACATGAAAGACGCCACCGGCGCCCTGGTGGCGATCCAGTCGGCCCGGGCCATCGCGCCGCAGCACACCGCCCTGTTGCGGTTGGAACTCAAGGCGCGCCAGCTGATCGGACAGTGGGACGAGGTCGACAAGCTGCTCGACGCGCTGACCCGCAGCAATGCCATGGAGCCCGCCACGATCGCGCAGCTGCGCCGCATGGCGTATGCCGAAAACCTCAGGCGGCGCGCCGAGGATGACCGTGCGCTGCTGGAATACTGGAAAAAAGTGCCCGCCGACTTCAAGACCGATGCGTTTGTCGCGCGCGCGGCGGCGCGCGCCTTCATGCAGCGCGGCGGCGCCGACACCGCGCTCGACGTGATCGAAGCCGCGCTCAACCGCGACTGGCACGAAGATCTGGTGACGCTGTACGGCGATGTGCGCGGCAGCAGCCCGACCCGTCAGATCGAGCAGGCCGAGAAGTGGCTGCATGCCCAGCCGCGCGACGCCCAACTGCTACTGACGCTGGCACACCTGTGCAGCGTGCAGGAATTGTGGGGCAAGGCGCAAAGTTATCTGGAAGCCAGCCTGGCGGTCGCGCCCAGCACCGAAGCGCACATCCGCATGGCCGAACTGCGGACCCAGAGCGGGCAGACCGGCGAAGCCTGCCAGCACTATCAGAAGGCGCTGGCGCTGTGCCGCGCGCAGTAGCGATCTGACGCAAATTGCCCGGCGCAGGCTGGCACGTTTGTGCCGGCAAGCGGCGTGGCGGGGCGTGTAAGATCCGGTCTCGCCGATGTTTTGAAAAAGGATTTCCCCATGCGCCCGACATTTATTGCTGCCCTGAGCCTCGTTCTGGCGAGTGTCTGGTTCGCGCCGGCCAGCCTTGCTGCCGCGCCCAAGTCCAAGCCCGCGTTGCAGAACGCGGGGGTCTACAAGGTGGCGATCGAACCCGGCGTCAGCCTGGCTGATGCGGCCGAGTCGATGCGTCTGCGCGCCAATGCGCTGAACCTCAAACTGGTGTCGGAGTTGCCCCTGTCCAAGCAGGTTGAGGCGAATACCGGCAAGCCGCAGCGCATCACCACCATTTTCGAGTTCTGCGATGCAGAGACCGCCAAGGATCTGATCGACCAGAGCCTGAACTTCGCGATTTACGTGCCGTGCCGCATTGCCTTGGTGGAAGACGCCAAGGGCCAGGGCTGGCTGATCATGATCGATATCAACGTCAAGGAATTTTCCAGGGCCAACAAGCTGTCGCCCGACCTGCAGGCGCGCATCCAGAAAGTGCGCGACGGGCTGGATGACATCATCCGTGCGGGTTCCAAAGGCGATCTGTAAACCGGATGGATCGATGCAGGGCGACAGCCCGAAAAAAAGCCCGCTTCAGCGGGCTTTTTTTATACGGTGGCTTCGGTTTCCGCTGCGTAGACGAACGAGTCGGCGAAGAATTCGTCTTCAGGGAGTCCGCGCGTGGCGACAAAGGCTTCGCGCGCCGAATCTACCATGATCGGCGCGCCGCAGGCGTAGACCTGATAGCCCGACAGGTCGGCGAAATCCGCCAGCACGGCGTCGTGGACATAGCCGGTACGGCCCTGCCAGTGGTCCTGCGGCAGCGGCTTCGACAGCACCGGGATGAAGCTGAAATTGGGTTTCTCGGCCAGCCATTGCTGCGGCAGTTCGGCCATGTACAGGTCTTTCAGCGATTGCACGCCCCAGTACAGAATCAGCTCACGGTGGGTGTGTTCGGCAAACGCGTGTTCGAGCATGCCCTTGATCGGCGCAAAGCCGGTGCCGCCGGCGATGAAGATCATCGGCTTGTCGGAATCTTCGCGGATGAAGAAGCTGCCGAGCGGGCCTTTGAGGCGCAGGATGTCGCGCGCCTTCATGCTGGAAAACACCTGGCTGGTAAACAGGCCGCCCGGCACATGGCGGATGTGCAACTCCAGCAGGCTGTCGTCGTGCGGCGGATTGGCGAGCGAAAAGCTGCGCGCATGGCCGTCCTTCAGCTGGAAATCGACGTATTGCCCGGCGAGGAACTGCAGGCGCTCGTTGGCGGGCAGCTTGAGCTTCAGCACCATCACGTCGTCGGCGCGTTTTTCGAGTTTTTCCACCCGGCACGGCAGCGTCTTGATCACGATGTCTTTGGCGGCGCCGATTTCCTTGGCCTCGATCACCATGTCGGTCAGCGGCTGGGCACGGCAGAACAGGGCGCGGCCCTGAGCTTTTTCCTCGTCCTTGAGCGCATTGGGCGAATGCTTGCCGTAGTCGAGTTCGCCCGACAGGACCTTACCCTTGCAGGCGCCGCAGGCGCCGTTGCGGCAGCCGTAGGGCAGCGAAAAGCCTTCGCGCAATGCGGCATCGAGAATGGTTTCGTCGTCGTTGACGGTGAATTGGTGCCCGCTGGGCTGGATGGTGACTTGATGCGGCATGATGAGCGCTTAAAATGCGGTGGCGAAAGCAGCGAATTATCGCCCGGGCAGGCAGGGTTTTCACCCTTGTCCCTTGTGAAGATATGGTTAAAGGCCTATGAAAACACTTTTGATCGTCGGTTTTGGCGATGTCGCTGCGCGATTGGTGCAACAGTATGCCGGGCAGGCCCGTTTTATCGGTCTGATCCGCCGCCCCGAGCGTGTGGCCGAACTGCGCGCGCTGGGCGTGACGCCCCATGTAGCCGACCTCGACGATCCCGCCAGCCTGCGCCGCCTGCCGCGCGTCGATGGC
>JAGVGD010000147.1 GCA_020057245.1 Thiobacillus sp.
GCGGCATTGGCGGCGCCGATGGCGAACAGTTCGCGATTGGCGTTGAGCGGCGGATCGTTTTTGCGGATGAAGGCCCGCGCCGCCGCGATGGATTCGGTGAAGGAGATCAGTGCGATGCCGGCGGCGGCCGGCCACATCGCCTCGAACAGGCTGGGCTGCGGCAGCTGCAGTTGCGGCAATCCGCCCTGGATGGCGCCCACCACGCTCACTCCGGCGGCTTCGAGCCCGACGATGGACGAGACGGCAATGCCGAGCGCCACCGCGAGCAGCGGCGCCGGCGCTTTCGGCATAAAGCGTTTGGCAAAGGCGATGACGGCGAAAGTGCCGAGGCCGACGCCGAGCGTGAGCCACGACACTTCCGGCGCGTGGGCGACGATCGAGACCACGTCGCGGAAAAAGCCTTCCTTGTGGATGTGGATGCCAAGCAGTTTGGGCAACTGGTCGACCACGATGACGAAGCCGACCCCCGCCTTGAAACCGGTCAGCACCGGCTCTGAAATGAAGTTGGCCAGAAAGCCGAGCCGCAGCACGCGCGCGGCGATCAGCATCAGGCCGACCAGCAGCGACAGCGTGGCCGCCGCGGTTAGCGGGGCGAGCGTCGGATCAGTCCGCAGGGCTTCGCCGATCGCGGTCGCGCAGAGGATCGCAATCGGGGTGGTGGTGCTGACGGAGAGCAGGCGCGAACTGCCGAGCAGGGCGTACACGGCCATCGGCAGCATGGCGGCGAACAGGCCCGCCTGCACCGGAAGCAGCGCGATGGTTGCGTAGGCCAGCGCCTTGGGCACCACCACGGCGGCGGTGGTAAGGCCGGGCAGAATGTCCGCGGTAAAGTTCGCGCGCGGGCTGTTTTTCGTATTGAGGGCATCTGCTGACATGTTCATCCTTGGAGGGTTCAATCAGGTTTGGCTGGCTAGTGTTGCGGGGCCTGTCCGGGCTGCATTTGCGCCAGCGCGTGGCGGGCGATCATCAGTTCTTCGTTGGTTGGCACCACCCAGGCCGAGGCTGTGCTGTCCGTCGTAGAGATGCAGGCGTCGCCGCGCTGGTTGGCTTCCTGATTGAGCGTGATCCCCAGCCAGGCGCAGGCACTCACGATGCGCGCGCGGATTTCCGGCGCGTTCTCGCCGATGCCGGCGGTAAACACCAGCGCGTCGAGTCCACCGAGCACGGCAGCCAGTGCGCCGATCTCCTTTGCAATGTAATGCACGAAGTAGTCGACCGCGAGCTGCGCGCGCGGCTCGGCGCTTTCCAGCAGCAGGCGCATGTCGTTGCTGACGCCGGACAGGCCGAGCAGGCCGGATTGCTTGTACAGCAGCTTTTCCAGCGCCGTGGCCGTCATGCCGCGCTGGCCGACCAGATACAGCAGCACGCCGGGATCGAGTGCGCCGGGCCGGGTGCCCATCGGAATGCCGTCGAGCGGCGAGAAGCCCATGGTCGAATCCACGCTTTTGCCTCCACGCAGCGCGCACAGGCTGGCACCGCTGCCGAGGTGCGCGACGATCACGCGGCCCGGTGCAATCGAGGGTGCGACCTGCGGCAGGACCGAAGCGATGTATTCATACGACGAGCCGTGAAAACCGTAGCGCCGCACCCCGGCTTCGTAATAGTCCCAGGGCAGCGCGTAAATGTCGGCCAGCTGCGGGTGGCTGCGGTGAAACGCGGTGTCGAAGCAGGCGATCTGCGGCAGCTGCGGCTGCGTCTCGCGCAGCGCGCGGATCGCCGCCAGGTTGTGCGGCTGGTGCAGCGGGGCGAGCGGGGTGAGTTTTTCCAGATCGGCGAGCACTGTGTCGTCGACCCGCACCGGCTGGGCGTAGTCGGCGCCGCCGTGCACCACGCGATGGCCGACGGCGAGCAGGGCCTCGCCCGGAAAGTGCGTGCCCAGCCAGAGGCCCGCGAGTGCGATCGCATCCTTCACCTCGCGCACGTCGGTGACCTCCAGCTCGCGTTCGAGCAGCGCCTGGCCCATGGCATCCTTCACCTTGAACTGCGGCCGGCTGCCGATGCCGTCGACCAGTCCGCGCGCCGCCAGATTCAGGGCGCCGGCCGTGTCGAGGCAGAACAGCGCGAACTTCAGGCTCGACGAGCCGGCATTGATGACCAGGATGGAATTGCCGCTCATGCGCCTGCGCCAGGATTGCCGCGACGCATCTTCAGCCCGCCGAACTGGCGAACGCCCGCGTCAGGATCGCCTGCGCTTCCTCTTGGATCAACTGCAGGTGGGCGTCGCCGCGGAAGCTTTCGGCATACAGCTTGTAGACCTCTTCGGTGCCCGACGGCCGCGCCGCGAACCAGCCCTGTTCGGTGACCACCTTGAGGCCGCCGATGGCCGCGCCGTTGCCGGGTGCGGTGGTGAGCATGGACACGATGGGATCGCCGGCCAGGGTACTGGCGTCGATGTTTTGCGGCGACAGCTTCAGC
Organism: Thiobacillus sp.; assembly: GCA_020057245.1. Classification (GTDB taxonomy): domain Bacteria; phylum Pseudomonadota; class Gammaproteobacteria; order Burkholderiales; family Thiobacillaceae; genus Thiobacillus. The sequence continues at coordinate 2,416 of JAGVGD010000147.1, forward strand.
AGCACGGCCTTCTGTGCCGCCGTGGCGGGGGCGTCGATGCGCGCGTACACCGGTGCGCCGAGTTCGCGCGTGAGGTTGCCGTAATACTCGGCAGGGTCGCGGCGGGTCTTCGCCATGATTTCCACCGCCAGCAGATCCATGATGATGCCGTCCTTGTCGGTGGTCCACACGCTGCCGTCGCGCCGCAGGAAGGACGCGCCCGCGCTCTCCTCGCCGCCGAAGCCCATCGAGCCGTCGTGCAGGCCGTCGACGAACCATTTGAAGCCGACCGGCACCTCCACCAGCTTGCGGCCGATCTGCGTGGCGACGCGGTCGATCATGCTGCTGCTGACGATGGTCTTGCCGACCGCGGCATCCGGACGCCAGTCCGGGCGGTGGGTGAACAGGTAGTGGATCGAGGCCGCCAGGAAATGGTTGGGGTTCATCAGCCCGGCGCGGGTGACGATGCCGTGGCGGTCGTGGTCGGTGTCGTTGCCGAAGGCGATGTCGAAGCGGTCCTTCAGCGCGATCAGCTTGGCCATGGCGTAGGGCGATGAGCAGTCCATGCGGATCTTGCCGTCCCAGTCCAGGCTCATGAAGCCGAAGGTGGGGTCGACCGTCTTGTTGACGATCTCGATTTCGATGCCGTAGCGCTCGACGAGCGGGCCCCAGTAGGCCACGCCGGCGCCGCCCAGCGGATCGACGCCGATCTTGAGTTTGGCGCCGCGGATCGCGTCCATGTCGAGCACCGCGCCCAGATCAGCGACGTAGGTGCCGACGTAGTCGTAGCCGTGTGCCGCCTTGCGCGCCGCCGCGTAATCCATGCGCGACACGCCCTTGAGGCCGTCGGCCAGCAGCGCGTTGGCGCGGTCTTCGACCCAGCGCGTGATGTCGGTGTCGGCCGGGCCGCCGTGCGGCGGGTTGTACTTGAAGCCGCCGTCTTCCGGCGGATTGTGCGAAGGCGTGATGACGATGCCGTCGGCCAGCCCCGTGGTGCGGCCGCGGTTGTAGGTGAGGATGGCATGCGAGACGGCGGGGGTCGGGGTGTAGCCGTCATCCTGATCGACCATGACCGTGACGCCGTTGGCCGCCAGCACTTCCAGCGCGGACACGAAGGCCGGCTCGGACAGCGCGTGGGTGTCCTTGCCGATGAAGAGCGGGCCGTCGATGCCGCGGCTGCTGCGGTATTCGCAGATCGCCTGCGAAATCGCCAGCACGTGGCCTTCGTTGAAGGTGGTGCGCAGCGACGAGCCGCGGTGGCCGCTGGTGCCGAAACTCACCCGCTGGGCCTTGTCGGCGACGTCGGGTTTGCGTGCGCTGTAGGCATCGCGCAGTGCGCCGATGTCGGCGAGCATGTCCTGGGGAGCGGGTTTGCCTGCGAGGGGATGAAGAGCCATGGGTTCGCCTTAGTCAATCAGTTGAGGTCGGTTGATGAATTCTGGATTCGGGTTGCGGCGCCAGCACGGCTTGCGCCAGTGACCGCATCTGCCCACATGATAATTCGGTTGCGCCCGTTGCGGAGCTAGTGCCCACGCTCGAATGCCGTCGGGCGCGGCTCCCGTTGATGTCTGCTGATGCCTGCGGGACGCCCCACTGTTTCTGCGCTCCGTTCAATATGGCCACACCCAGTTGGTGAACTCGTCGCGGTCGGTGCCGTGCTCGTGGGCATAGGCCAGGTTCTGGATGATCTCGTTTTTCATCTGTTCCTTCAGATGCGCGGCGCGCGCGGCGAGTCCCGGCACGCGGTCGATGACGTCGATCACCAGGGTAAAGCGGTCGGTCTGGTTGAGGATCGCCAGTTCCAGCGGCGTGTTGATGTTGCCGCGTTCCTTGTAGCCGCGCACGTGAATGTTCTCGTGGTTCTTGAAGCGGTAGGCCAGCTTGTGGATCAGCCACGGGTAGCCGTGGAAGTTGAAGATCACCGGCTTGTCGGTGGTGAACAGGCTGTCGAATTCGCGGTCGGTCGAGCCGTGTGGGTGTTCGGCAACCGGTTGCATCTTGAACAGATCGACGACGTTGACGAAGCGCAGTTTCAGATCGGGCAGCTGCTCGCGCAGGATGGCGGTGGCCGCCAGTGCCTCTTGTGTCGCGACGTCGCCGCACGAGGCCATCACCACGTCCGGCTCGACGCCGGCATCGTTGCTGGCGCGCGCCCAGATACCGATGCCCTTGGCGCAGTGCACCACCGCTTCGTCGATGCTGGCGAACTGCAGGTGCTTCTGCTTGTCGGCGACGATGACGTTGATGCAGTCGACCGAGCGCAGGCAATGGTCCGCCACCGCCAGCAGGGTGTTGGCGTCGGGCGGCAGATAGATGCGCGTCACGCTCGGACTCTTGTTGGTGACCAGATCGATGAAGCCCGGGTCCTGGTGCGAGAAGCCGTTGTGGTCCTGGCGCCACACGGTGGACGACAGCAGGATGTTCTGCGAGGCCACCGAGGCGCGCCACGGCACATGGTTCTTGCTGATGTCCAGCCACTTGGCGTGCTGGTTGAACATCGAGTCGATGATGTGGGCGAAGGCCTCGTAGGTGTGGAAGAAACCGTGGCGGCCGGACAGCAGATAACCTTCGAGCCAGCCGATCAGGGTGTGCTCGGACAGCATCTCCATCACCCGTCCGTCGCGCGACAGTTCGCCGCCGTCGGCGTCCTCCGGGTAGAAGTCGGCCATCCACACCTTCTTGCTCACCTCGTAGATTGCCTGCAGGCGGTTGGAGGCGGTCTCGTCGGGACCGAACACGCGGAAATTGGTCATGTTGTCGCGCATCACGTCGCGCAGGAATTCACCCAGCGGTTGGGTGTTCTCGACCAGCGCCTTGCCGGCCTGTTGCACGTCCACCGCGTAGTCGCGGAAATCCGGCAGTTTCAGATCGCGCCGCAGCAGCCCGCCGTTGGTGTGCAGGTTGGCGCTCATGCGCCGCGTGCCGGTGGGGGCGAGCGCGCGCAGTTCGGGCACCAGCCGGCCTTCTGCATCGAACAGCTCTTCCGGTTTGTAGCTTTTCATCCAGCTTTCCAGCACAGCGAGGCTTTCTGGATTCTCACGCACATCGGAGAACGGCACCTGGTGTGAGCGCCATGAACCTTCGGCCTTGTGGCCCTTGATTGTCTTCGGCCCGGTCCAGCCCTTGGGGGAACGCAGCACGATCATCGGCCAGCGCGGTCGTTCCGCCACGCCCGAGGCGCGGGCCGCCTGCTGCACCGCGCGGATGTCCGCGATGGCGGTTTCCAGCGTGGCGGCCATGTGCTGGTGCATGGTGTCAGGGTCGTCGCCTTCGACGAAATAGGGCGTGTAGCCGTAGCCGACGAACAGCGCTTCCAGTTCCGTGTGGCTGATGCGCGCGAGGATGGTCGGGTTGGCGATCTTGTAGCCGTTGAGGTTGAGGATCGGCAGCACCGCGCCGTCGCGAATCGGGTTGATGAACTTGTTGGAATGCCAGGCAGTGGCGAGCGGCCCGGTCTCGGCCTCGCCGTCGCCCACCACGCAGGCGACGATCAGGTCGGGATTGTCGAGGCAGGCGCCGTAGGCGTGCGACAGGCTGTAGCCAAGTTCGCCGCCTTCATGGATCGATCCGGGGGTTTCCGGCGTGACATGCGAGCCGATGTGTCCGGGGAAGGAGAACTGCTTGAAGAACTTCTGCAAGCCTTCGGCATCCGCGCTCTTGTCCGGATAAACCTCGGAGTAAGTGCCTTCCAGGTACACCGGCCCGAGCACGCCCGGCGCGCCGTGGCCGGGGCCGGCCATGAAGATCACGTCGAGGTCGTCGCGCTTGATCAGGCGGTTGAGGTGGGCCCAGGTAAAGGACAGCGCCGGGCTCGCGCCCCAGTGGCCGAGCAGGCGATGCTTGACGTGTTCGACCTTGAGCGGCTCCTTGAGCAGCGGGTTGTCGCGCAGGTAGATCATGCCCACCGCGAGGTAGTTGCAGGCGCGCCACCAGGCGTGGATGCGCCTGAGTTCGTCGGGGGAGAGCGGGGTGTGGGGCGTTGGGTTCATGGCGGGATTCCTTTGGGTCGGACGTGATCATTCCTGCGCGTATCTTTTATAGCAGGCGCGTGTCGGGCAGGTGACATTGCATTCAGGTCCTGGCGCGCTTCGCGACTTCCCTGCGCTGCGCTGTTACTCCGCGCTGTGCTTTCGCGCCCGAAACAGCGTGCTGGATCAGGTCGTCCGAAGGGCGGCGCAGGTATCCGCACTGCGGCAAACAGGCCGTGAGTACTTCGCTTCGATGGTAATCCGGTTCCATTGTCTTTTTGCGCTGCGATTGATTGCCGGGGCCTTTTTGTTCGCTCCGGAGCTTGCCGCTGCGCAAACGGTCGCTTGCACCTTGTTGCGGGCGGATGCCGGGGGTAGGGTTGTCGGATGTCTCACGATCCGGCCTGAACCATGAGCGACGCCACGGCTACGAACCCCGTTCCCGAACCCGGCCGCATCCCGCGCCCCGACAAGGATGCGAGTCAGGCGGGCTGGATGCGCTGGCTGCCGGGGCTGCAAACCCTGCGCA
>JAGVGD010000030.1 GCA_020057245.1 Thiobacillus sp.
GCAGCCTACCAGCGCACACTGAACGAGCGGCTGTCCGGCCAGGCGCGCGAGCAGCTCACCCACCTCAGCGTGCTGGCCAGCCTGGCCGAGACCTATGACGCAGCGCTGCAGCAGCTGGCCGGATTGCCGTTCGATGCGAGCGGGTCGGTGGCGCAGCCCGGCTGGTCCGACCTCACCGCGCCGGTGCTCCTGCCCATGCATGGTTTCGGCACCCGCCTGCTCGACGCCGCCCTGCACTTTAACCGGGGCTCCTGCGCCGTCTCCAACTTTCCCGGCGAGCACGCCCCGGAGCCGGCGTATGTCGAGGCGATCCAGCGCGACATGTACGCCGCCTGGCGCAGCTTCGTGCTGGCCGGCAACGCCATCCTGCTGCAAAAGGTCTGACGTTCATGAAGCTCTACATGACCCCCGGCTCCTGCACCACGGGCATCCACATCCTGCTGGAAGAGCTCGATCTGGCGTTCGAGGCCTACATCGTCAACCTGCCGGCGGGCGATCACATCAAGCCCGAATATCTCGCGATCAACCCGAAGTCGAGCATTCCCACGCTGGTGCGCGACGACGGTTCGGCGCTCACCGAATTTCAGGCGATCGCCTGGTGGCTGGCGCGCAGCTACCCCAAGGCCAAACTGCTGCCGGGCGATGCCGACGGCGAAGCGCGCGTGATCGAGGCGATGGACTACGTGGTCGGCACCATTCACGGCCAGGGTTTTGCCCGCATCTTCACCACCGACACGTTCACGCCCAACCCGGCCGACCACGATGCGGTGAAGGCGCGCGGCCGTGAAATCGTCGAGCAGGGTTTCGCGATCATGAACGCGGCGCTGGCCGGCAGGGAATACGTGGCCGGCCCATTTTCCATCGCCGATGCGGCGCTGTTCTATGTGGAATTCTGGGCCGACAAATTGGCCATCGAGCTGCCCAAACACTGTCGCGCGCATTACCAGCGCATGCTGGCGCGCCCGGTGGTGCAGCGGGTGCTGCGCGAAGAGGGCTATCGCTGATGCGCCCGCAGGAAGCATTGGTTCAACAAGAAACGCCGAAGCCGGTCGGGCAGCTTCCGCTCGACCCCTGCTATGCGGGTTTGAGCGACGTCTATCACACCGTGGTCTCGCCCACACCCTTGCCGCATCCGCGCCTGGTGCATTTCAACGCAGCGCTCGCGGCGGAGCTGGGGATCGATGCCGGCGACCAGGCGCTGGTCGACATCCTGTCCGGCAACCGGCCGTGGCCGGCCTATGCGCCGGTCGCCTCCGTCTATGCCGGTCATCAGTTCGGCGCCTGGGTTGATCAGCTCGGCGACGGCCGCGCGCTGACCATTGCGGAAATCCGCAAGCCGGACGGCGAGCGGGTCGAACTGCAGCTCAAGGGTGCGGGGCCGACGCCCTATTCGCGCGGTTCGGACGGCCGCGCGGTGCTGCGTTCGTCGATCCGCGAATACCTGTGCTCCGAAGCGATGCACGCCCTCGGCATCCCCACCACGCGCTGTCTCAGTCTGGTGGCCTCGCCCGAGCCGGTGCAGCGCGAAACGCTGGAAACCGCCGCCGTGGTGTGTCGCATTGCGCCCAGCTTCGTGCGCTTTGGCCAGTTCGAGTTCTTCTACCACCGCGGCCAGCCCGCGCAGCTCGCGCCGCTGGCCGATCACGTCATCGCGCAGCATTTTCCGCATCTGCTCGGGCAGCCGGACCGCTATGCGCGCTGGCTGGAAGAAGTGGTCGACCGCACCGCGCAGCTGATCGCGCAGTGGCAGACGGTGGGCTTCTGCCACGGGGTGATGAACACGGACAATTTTTCCATCCTCGGCCTCACCCTCGATTACGGCCCGTTCGGTTTCATGGACGCCTTCCGCCAGCACCATGTCTGCAACCATTCCGATTACGAGGGGCGCTACGGCTACGACAGCCAGCCCCTGATCGGGCAGTGGAACTGTTCGCGCCTGTTGCAGGCCATGCTGCCGCTGCTGTCCGACGATCAGGACGAAGCCGCCGCCCGCGTCACCGCCATTTACGAACGCTATTCCGCCACCTATTCGCGCGCAGCCCTGCGCCGCTGGGCCGACAAGCTGGGCTTGCACGAAGTGCGCGACGGCGACACCCAGCTGATCAGCCAGTTGCTCACGCTGCTGCATCACGGAAAAAGCGATTTCACCCGCAGTTTCCGTCACTTGTCACGAGTGCGTACCGACAGCGATGCGCCGGCCGTGGGCGTGCGCGACGAGATGGCCGACCCTGTGGCGTTCGATGCCTGGGTCGCAAGCTACCGCGCACGGTTGCGTGCCGAGCAGAACACCGACGACGCGGCGCGCGCCGTGCGGATGAACCGGGTCAACCCGAAATACGTGCTGCGCAACCATCTGGCGCAGGCCGCCATTGAGCGTGCCCTGCACGGCGACGACAGCGAAGTCGCCACGCTGATGCGCTTGCTCAGCCGTCCCTACGATGAACAGCCCGGGATGGAGCGCTACGCGGCCGCGCCGCCCGATGAATTGCGTCATCTGGAAATCAGCTGTTCGTCGTGAGGCGCATTTTCATGAATACGCCATTCCATCAACCGGGATTGTCCATGAGACAAAACGGCGTCATTCCGGCGAAAGCCGGAATCCAGCGGATTAAAGATCTCCCGCGCAAGCGGGGCTTCATCATGGTTTCGTCCGCTTTGCGGGGTGTTTTTTCATACTGGATTCCGGCTTTCGCCGGAATGACGGGCTCATGGTTATTCGGGATCAAGGCCAGGCTGTCATGAAAACAGAATCATCGAGCGGGTATGTCGTGGCGGAAATGAACACCCACGCCTTCATGTTCAGAGGGGCAGGGCGCACCCGGGATGCCGCCCGCGCCGCACTGCTGAACGCCTGGCGGGTCCATCGGACTGCATTGCTGGCGCGCTACCCGGAGCGCGCCGACTCGATCCCGGAGGCCAGCGGAATGGAAGCGCATTTCAAAATCTATTTTCTGGAATTCGACATGGATGCGGGCTATCGCGATGGCGAACGCATCGTGTAGCCCGGCCATATCGAGACCTTTCAATTCGAGACTCTTCAACCATGGATTACGCCTTCCCGCCCGCACCCGTCGTCACGCTGGACGCCATGTCGAGCAACCCGTTTCCGGTGCGCCGGATTTTCTGCGTCGGGCAGAACTATCCCGACCACGCACGCGAAATGGGCGCCGACCCCGGGCGCGATGAACCCTTCTTCTTCATGAAGCCGCCCGGCGCCATCCTGCACAACCAGCCGGTGTTTCCCTATCCGCCCGGCACCGAAGATTTGCAGCCCGAGGTCGAGCTGGTGGTGGCGCTGCACAAGGGCGGCAAGAACATCCCGGTCGACCGCGTCGATTACGACTACGTATTCGGCTATGCCGTGGGGCTCGACATGACGCGGCGCGACCTGCAACGCGCCGCCCACGAAAAGGGCCGCCCCTGGGACATGGCCAAGGCCTTTGACCATTCGGCGCCGTGCAGCGCGATCACGCCGGAGTTTTATGCCGGCAACATCGCCCGCGGCAAGATCGAACTCAAGGTGAATGGCGACATCCGCCAGAGCGGCGATGTCGGCGACATGATCCTGAAGATTCCGCAGATGGTGCACACCCTGTCGACCCTGGTCGAACTGTTTCCCGGCGACCTGATCTTTACCGGCACGCCCGCCGGCGTAGGCCCGGTGGTGAAGGGCGATGTGATCGAAGCCACCGTCGCCGGGCTGGAGCCGCTGATCATCACCATCGGCTAGCCTGCCTGACTTTTTATCGTTCACCCCCCGGACCCATCGCCATGAATACCCAGACCCTGTTCGACCGCAACCGAGTGATCCTGAGTCACTTCGACAGCTACAGCACCGCCCTGGTGTTTGCCCGCTACGGCGCCAGCATCCTGTCGTCCGCACCGCTGCCCGAATCCGCCGCGCCCATGTCCGCGCCCGGCGATGCGGCCGAACAGTACGATCCGGCAGCCGTGCTGGACGCCTTGGTGGTGCAGGCGGGAATCGAACCCGCGCAATTGAAACTCGACGACGAATTTCAGGCATGGATGTCCAGCGACAGCGGCCCCATCCGCATTCATCTGGTGCGCTTTACGACGCTGGACGCGCCGCGTCAGGCGATCGAACCGCTTGGCGGCGTGTTCAAGCCGATCAGCGAAATGCGCGGCCTCCCCATGGTCGAGCTGAACCTGCTGCGCCAGGTTTTCAACCTCACCATGGGTGGCTGAGCCATGGCTTGTTTCGTTCAACCAGGAGTCAGCCATGGCCTTTGAAAACGTCTGCAAGCAGAGCCTGCTCTACGAAGGCGAACTGGTCCCCTGCAAAGTGGGCGATCAGGAAATCGTCATCATGTGGCCCGACGGCGGCCAGCCCAAAGCCTATGAAGCGCGCTGCCCGCACGAAGGCGTTTCGCTGGGGTGTGGCGATTTCAACGGCCGCATCCTGTATTGCACCGCGCACGGCTGGGTCTTCGACGGCCACACTGGAAAATGCCTGCAACCCACCGGATGGGAAATGAAGGAATACCCCATGCGGATCGAAAGCGGCATGGTGCAGGTGGACATTGCGGGCGACTGAACTCGATCCAACCATGCCATCCGAATACACCGCACTGCCGCCGGAGTTCATGCAGGCGCACCCCGCGCTGAGCCTGCTGCGCCTGGCGGCCCTGTCCGCCGGTCCCGACGGCATGCTGGACGACGACACGCTGGAACTGATGTTCGAACAGGTCGAAACCGGCGCGCTGACCCTCATCGCAGCAAGCGACGTGTGGCCGGAACTGGCTCGCGGCTTGATGGCCCAAAAGCCTTCGAACATGTTCCGCGCCCTGTTTGCAAGCGGCGCGTTGGCGGACGTGCTGCCCGAAGTGCTGGCCTTATTCGGTGTGCCGCAAATCGCCGACAACCCGCCCGAGGTCGACATCGGCCAGCACCTGCTGCGCGTGCTGGACGAAGCGGCACGCTGCAACGCACCGCTGGCGGTACGCTTTGCCGCGATGGTCATGCACGTCGGCAAAGCGGATTCGCCGCCCGAACATCTGCCGGTTCACTATCGCCATGTCGAGCGCGGTCGTCCCCGTATCGAGGCCCTGTGCGCACGCTTCGGCGTGCCGGCGGACTGCCGCGAGCTGGCCCTGCTGGCGCTCGTCGAATGCGAGCGGATCCACCGCGTCGGCGAAGTGCGCGCCGGGCCGGTTGCCGCGCTGCTGGAACGCATCGGCGCCTTCGACCAGCCGGAACGCTACGCGCAACTCATGACCCTGTGCGCATGCGACTACCGCGCCTACGACGGACGCGCCGCACAGGCCTATCCCAAAGGCGTGTTGCTGGAAGTCGCCCTCAAAGCCTGCGCCGGCATCGAACCCGCCGCGCCCGGCGCGAGCGCGGAAACGGCCGACGCCGTGCAGGAAGCCCGCGCAGCCGCCATCGCCCTCGCGTTTCGCTCGGAACGCTGGTCGGGGTGAGACAGCCATGAGCGCTTCAGTCACAGATCTCCAGCCAACCGCGCCACTCCATCCTGCGGCGTTGTGGGCCGTTCGCGCGCAATTCACCTCCGAACAGGTCGATTGCACCACCGCCGTGGTGCTCAAGATTCTCGACAACAAATGCAAGATGCTGCCCGGTGAAAAGCTCGCCGTGATGGCCATCTACGATGTCGTCCGCCACCTTGCCGCGCCCCTGTTCGACGGCGCCGTGCATGCCGCAATCAACGCCGCGCGCCTGCAGCCCGACCCCGCCGCGCTCGAAGCCATCCACCCGCTGCGCGTCTACGCCGAAGCGGCCATCCCCAAGCCTGTCATGAAGCACTACAAGGCCTTTCTGCGCGACGGGCTGTTCGGCTAGCACTACACCGCAACGAAACGAGGTATCCCACGATGAATGACACCGCACTCAAGGCCTGGCTCGAAAACGAAGGCTTCCCCGCCGCCGCCACCCTGCGGCAAAGCCTGTGCGGCCGCATCGACGATAGCGCCACCCCGTTGATGCACGCTGCCCGCCTGGGCCGCATCGGCTATGTCGGCGAATTGCTGTCGCGCGGCGCAAACCCGCGCGAGCTGAACGTCGACGGCAACGGCGCGCTGTGGTTTGCCTGCCATGCCGGCAGCGCGCCCTGCGCAAACGCCCTGATCAAGGCCGGCGCACCGCTCGACAGCCAGAACGTCAACGGCGCCACCGCGCTCATTTACGCCGCCTCGACCGGCCAGACCGCGATCGTCCAGCTGCTGCTCGACGCCGGCGCCGACACCACGCTGGCCACCCTCGACGGCTACACCGCGCTCGACCTGGCCGCCAATCGCGGCTGCATCGACTTGCTGCGCAGCCGCCTGCATCTGCAGGCGGCATGAGCGGCGCGCGGATCCGGCATCAGGACGAAGACGGCTTACGCTCAACCGCCCGGATGTTTGGTGAAGCGCGTCCGGCCGATGCGCAGTAAGAGACGGAAGACTTGGCAACAAGCCCGCGTCGGACGTAGCCTCGCGCAATGAAAACCTACATCCCCGAACTCAGCGAACAGCGCATGATCAAGCGCGCCCCGAACCGTCCGATCGATTTCGGGACAGATCGCGATTACATTTTTTCTTGTCTGCAGGACATCGAGCACAGTTTTGAATTGCAGGGGTTTCCCGGTCTCGCCCCGGAACAGATTCCCGCGCGCGCCCTCATCCGGCAGTTCATCGTTTGGTGGCGCACCCTCGAACCCGCTAACGCGAACCAGCAGACGGCTTACGCCAGATTGCCAGGCACCATCCGGCTCATCGATACCATCTCCAGTTGGTGGGCGGAGCGTGCATGAAATGAACAGAGGAATTGTGGCGAAGGGCTCTTGTTCGGCCGAAGTTACTCATGCTGATACTCCCTCATCATGTCAGCTTCATGGCCAAGAGCAGCAAGTGAACTTGGCCCCAAGCGACATAGAAGACACTATTCCACTATGAGGTTCGCTCTTGATGGTTGAGGTAAAAAATCAGGCGCATAATCCAGCAGACCCCGTCTCCTTTTGCATAACGTAATAAAGAGACAGTCAGGCCAATATCCATAGAAAAATCAATATGGTAGACCGATAAAATGCCTGTCTCTTTATTAAAAAATGTCCGGACCCATGGGTCTCTCTATTAACTGTTAGGCCTTGCTGCAAGGCTCAAGCATTCCCAGGGCTTCGTCCAATTCCATCCATCACTTTACTGTCATACGGACTGCGGACAATTCCCCTTTTAGTCAGGGAATTTCAAATGAAACGGCTCATCGGTATCCTGTTGCTGGCAGCATTCCCACTAGCAGCTAACGCAAATATTCAAGTTAACTCTCTGGTTTCCTGCTCGGGCGATCTATCAATCTCCGCATTTGACGATCAACCATCTGTTGTGGGATGCGCAGGCAGTCTCTCGTTCACTGGTGCGTCTTTGACTTCCAGCACACCACTTGAAATTTGGTCCACCAACGACCTTTCATTCTTTAATGTGTTTGTGTCAGCTCCTACACTTACTTTTTCAGCAGGAGGAACCATCCTGTTGGATGCCCAATCATTGCTTGTCTCACCTAACATTGCGCTGTCCGCTAACAATGGGATTGTTCTCAACGGCACGATTGCTCAAGCGGTGCCTGAACCTAATTCAGCCATACTTGCTGCCTTCGGCCTTATCGGCGCGGCAATTGCTGGGCGCAAAAAATCGCATTCAGTCAAAATGCGCGGCAATGCCTAACTGGGAGTTCAACTCGGACGCCAACAGCGGGCATGCCTTCGGCATTTTTATGCCCGCTATTGGTACCCTCCAGCCTTCGGCTTCCGGCGACGGTTAACCAGGCGTTAGGTTGCTCTCATGCACCACATGAATCGCATTTTAAGAAATGCATTGTCTCTGCTGTTTCTCGGCACAATGCTTGGCTTGGCAATTAGCTTTCCACCTGAGTCGTCGGTCAAAGAGGCATATCTTATTTGCCCTGATGCCGCAGCAAAAATATTTTCAGATATGTTGGCTTGCGCAATGGAATTAAAAAAACAAGTAGGGTGTTCATGTTCACGCCCACCAAGCCGAACCTCTCTTACTTATTGGGTGTTATTACCTATAGCTCTTGGCTTTGCCTCGGCGTTTCTTTTTAGAGCGAAAGTGATTTGGGGCATTGCAATGCTCATTGCATGTTTCCTGTTGTTTGGAAGTTCTACGCTACTTCTGCTTGGTTCATTGGGTAAGCTTGACGCCGAAGGTGTGTTTTTCTCAATTCTATATCTAGTGCCGCTAGCGGGAATTTCTGTTGTGTCTTACGGCCTTGTTCTTATGATTTTGCGCTATGTTTGGAAGTCTCAAAATGCAACCTAACCCGCGCTCCGAGAGGGTCGCTCCAACAGCCGGCTTCGCCGCCTGTTGGAGC
>JAGVGD010000040.1 GCA_020057245.1 Thiobacillus sp.
ATCCAGTTCGGCCAGCGCAGCGTCGGCGGGCGGCTGGTGCAGCGTGCGGATGCTGGTGTCGAGCTCAGGCAGGTTCAGTTTGTTCAGCCAGTCGGCGGGCAGGGTGTCTTCGATGCGCGCTTCCAGTGCGCGGGCGACGACCTTGCGCAGCGCCGCCTGGCCGAGGCCGGCGGTGGTGGGATACACCGGGGTGAGGCCGCTCGGCAGCGGCGTGTCGTCGCCGGCCTTGACGAAGCGCGGATGCACCATCTCCAGCCCGAGAAAACCGCCGCGCACTTCGCCGATGAAACGGAAGGTTTCGCCCGGCTGGAACAGCTTGCTGTGGCTGGGGTAAAAATGCAGGAAGCGGATGCCGAGCATGCCGCCGTCGGCGTCGCGCACCGACAGGGTCAGCATGCGGCGCGGGCGGTAGGCGATGGCGGCTTCCGTCACCGTCGCCTGCACTTGCGCCGTGTCGCCCGGCAGCAAGTCACGGATCGGCGACAGCCGGGTTTCGTCTTCCCAGCGCAGCGGAATGTGCAACACCAGATCGGCGTCGCGGGTGAGGCCGAGTTTGGCGAGTTTCTTCCCCAGCGCGGAATCCTGAGATGGAAACCCGCGTGCGTGTGCCGACGTGCTCATGCCCGACTCAGTAGAGCGCGACAGGATGAACGCGCTGAACCCAGGGATGACCAAGACGCCCAGGCTTGATGTGCAGTTCGACCCGTTGACCTGCGCTGACCTGGGCGTGGACCCCGTGCCGTACCGATACCGAATCAGGTAATACCCCGACTCCAAGGTGCCGGATGGTCAACGAATATGTATCTGGGGATTTACGGTGATAGTGTCGATGTTTTTTGATGACCTCGACGTAATACACCTGTGCCGGTGCATTGTCCCACTCGCAATTCAGATCACGCGCGAGGAAATAGGTGCACATCAGCAGACCGATTCCACCGGAAACAAGAATTTCGGTCATGACGATATGAGCATGGGAGCTGCCGCGCAGCCATGCGGCAGCCAGCACCAACCAGAGCATGAGAATGATCGCGATCAGCAGCACGCTTTGACGCAGCAAAGGCCAGGCGTCCAGCAGCGGATCGAAATTATCGAGCTTGGCGAAACGAAACACCTCAATGAACCCGAGTATCAGTACGCCACTGGCCAGCGATACCATCGTAGCCGCACGCCAGATATAAGGATCACGGACCCTGCTGCTCTGGTCGAGCGTGGACAGGAAATCAGCGATTCCATGCAGGGCTGTCACGATGGGTGCCTTGTGTTCGGTCTTTTCGTAATGGCCGTCCAGACCATCTCCTTGACTGAAGTGATACTCGGCAACCAGATGTTGTCCTTCGCACCAGATATGCTGCAATTGGCGATCGCGGAACAGCCCTTTGAATACGTTGCGCAGGGCTGGCTCGTCAGCCAGTTCTCGCGTCAGCTGGGGGTGATCCGAGACAACATAGAAACTTTCGTCGAACTCGGGGTCGTTGTACGTCTGCTCGGCCGACAGGCAAAGCCGCTTAGCGAAGCGATCCCAGCGTGTCTCGCGCTTGATGCGGAAATGAAAAGGTTTGGGTGACAGCACACCGAAGCGGACCCGATGCGCCCCCTTGTTCTCGGTGTGCTCAAACTTGTAGCGTAGCTTCCCGTGTCGAAAACCGCCCAAATCATCGGTCCAGCCCCAAGCCCAGTGTAGTTTGCGAAATAGGCGATAGCTCACGAAGAGCGTGAGCGATACGAGCCCTAGGACGAACCACATGCTGCCGTCAGACGGCCGTGACCATCACGGCGTCGGCTTCGACCAGCGCACCGCGCGGCAGCGCGGCCACGCCGACCGCCGCACGCGCCGGGTAGGGCTGGCTGAAGTAGGTGGCCATGATTTCGTTGACCTTGGGGAAATGCGCAAGGTCGATGAGGAACACGTTCAGCTTCACCACGTCGGCCAGCGAACCGCCGGCGGCGCTGGCCACGGCAGCCAGGTTCTTGAACACCTGATGGATCTGCGCGTCGATGCCGTCCACCAGTTGCATGGAAGCGGGATCGAGGCCGATCTGGCCGGATAGGTACACGGTGTGGTCGACGCGAACCGCCTGCGAATAGGTGCCGATGGCGGCAGGCGCGTCGGCGGTCTGGATGATGCGTTTGTTCATGCGGGCTCCTGGTGCGGGATGAATTATTGGGTTTGCGTGGCGCGGCCGTCCTTTTTGCCCTTGATGCGGAAAATCCGCACCACGTCGGGCAGCACGCGCAGGCCGCGCATGACGCGCGCGAGGTGCATGCGGTTTTCGACCTGCACGGTGAAGAACAGGATGGTGTAGGGGCTTCCGTCTTCCTCCTCCATCGCCACATTGCCGATGTTGGAGCCGTGCTCGGCGATCGCGGCGGCGACCTTGGCCAGCACGCCGCGCTGGTTGCCGACGACGACCTTGATCTGCACGTCGAACATGCGCCCGGGTTCGGCCTCCCATTCCACGTCCAGCCATTTGTCCGGATCGGCGCGGAAGGTGCGGATCGACGGGCAGTCGTGGGTGTGGATGATGAGCCCGCGATCCTTGTGGATGAAGCCGAGGATGGGGTCGCCGGGAATCGGGTGGCAACACTGCGCCAGTTCGACCGCGATACCTTCCGAGCCGCGAATGCTGATGGCGTGAGGGTGAGCCGGCGCACCGGATTTTTCACCCTGCACGTGGAGCAACTGGTGCGCCACCACCAGCGGCAGCTTGCGTCCGAGGCCGATGCCGGCGAACAGTTCCTGCCGGGTTTGCACGCCGTAGTCCTTGATCACGCGTTCCCACACCGCGGGGTCGGGCGAGACCGCCTCGGGGTTGAGTGCGGCCAGGGCGTTGTTGAGCAGGCGCTCGCCCAGCGCAGCCGCTTCTTCAACCCGGGTATTGCGCAGGTAGTTGCGGATATGCGAACGCGCCCGGCCGGTAGCGACGAAGTTGAGCCAGGCTGCGTTGGGACTGGCGTTCGACGCCGTGATGATTTCGACGTGGTCGCCATTGCGCAACTGCGTGCGCAGCGGCATCAGTTCGTAGTTGATCTTGACGGCGACGCAATGGCGGCCGACATCGGTGTGCACTGCAAAGGCGAAATCCACCGCAGTTGCGCCGCGCGGCATCGCCATGATCTTGCCCTTGGGGGTGAACACATAGACTTCGTCGGGGAACAGGTCGACCTTGATGTGTTCGAGAAACTCGGGCGAGTCGCCGTGATCGGCCTGGATGTCGAGCAGCGACTGCAGCCAGCGGTGGGTGCGGGTCTGCACGTCGGACAGCGCGGTATCGGCCGATTTATACATCCAGTGCGAGGCGACGCCCGACTCGGCCAGCCGGTTCATATCGGTGGTGCGGATCTGCACCTCGATCGGCGTGCCGTTGGGGCCGAACAGGATGGAATGCAGCGACTGGTAGCCATTGGCCTTGGGGATCGCGATGTAGTCCTTGAACTTGCCGGGAATCGGCTTGTACAGCGAATGCAGCGCGCCCAGCGCCAGATAGCAGGTCGGCTGGTCGCGCACCACTACGCGAAAGCCGTAGATGTCGAACACTTCGGAGAACGCCAGGTTTTTTTCCTGCATCTTGCTGTAGATGCTGTAGAGGTGTTTTTCGCGACCGCTGATGGTGGCCTCGATGCCGACCTGTTCGAGCTTTTCCTGCATGGCGATGCGCACGCGTTCGACCAGCTCGCGGCGGTTGCCGCGCCCGGCTTTGACCGCTTTGGCCAGCACCTGATAACGGTTGGGGTGGCTGTAGCGAAAGCCGAGGTCTTCCAGTTCCTGGTAAACCGCATGCAGGCCCAGGCGGTTGGCGATGGGGGCGTAGATTTCCAGGGTTTCGGCGGCGATGCGGCGGCGCTTCTCTACCGGCATCGAGTCCATGGTGTGCATGTTGTGCAGGCGGTCTGCCAGCTTGACCAGGATCACCCGCACATCCTGCGCCATCGCCAGCAGCATCTTGCGGAAGTTTTCCGCCTGCGCCTGCTGCTCGGATTCGAACGCCAGCTTGTCGAGCTTGGACACGCCGTCGACCAGCAAGCCCACTGCCTTGCCGTAGCGCGCTTCGATTTCGACCGCGGTGGCCGGGGTGTCCTCCACCACATCGTGCAGCAGGGCTGCGGTCAGGGTTTGCGCGTCAAGATGCCATTCGGCGAGGATGCCGGCGACCGCTAGCGGATGTGAAATATAGGGCTCGCCGCTCTTGCGGAACTGGCCTTCGTGGGCGCTGCGGCTGAATTCGTAGGCTTCTTCGAGGGTGCTGATTTCGTCCGGCGTAAGGTAGGCCAGCGCCGGACGCAGCGAGTCGAATTCGTGAGTCAACGACGGCGCACGCTGCGGGTGCGCCGGTTGCGGAGTCGTTTGATGCTCAGGCACGGCCTCGATTGAGGATTTCCGGGCCGACCTTGCCGGCGGCAATTTCGCGCAGCGCGGTGACCACGGCCTTGTCGCTCGATTCGACCATGGGCTGCGAGCCCTGCACCAGCTGACGGGCGCGATAGGTTGCCGCGAGGGTCAGTTCGAAGCGGTTGGGGAACATGGGAATGCAATCATCGACGGTAATACGGGCCATAGGGCTACTCCTGCTCAGCTGGCGCGGGTGCGCCATGGGTGTTGGGTTCAATCAATTCGATACGGACACTTTGAGCCGGATAAATTGAATATGGATCAATCAGATACGCCTGAATTCCTCGAAAAGTGCGGTGTGCCGGGCCATCTGGCGCGCCGTTTCGAGGCGAATGCTGCGGGTGATGGCGAGCAGATCCTGTGAGGCGTGCTCGAAATCATCATTGACGATTATATAGTCGAACGCCCCGGCGTGAGCGACGTCGTGGGCGGCGGCGGCAAGCCGGCGCTCGATCACCTCGTCGCTGTCCTGTCCGCGCCCGGCCAGCCGCGTGCGCAGTGCGTTGAACGAAGGCGGCAGGATGAAAATCGAGGCGGAATGCGGGAAATGCAGCTTGATCTGGCCGGCGCCCTGCCAGTCGATTTCCAGCAGCACGTCATGGCCCGCGTTGAGATCGTGGGTGATGCTGCCTTTTGCGGTGCCGTAGAAGTTGCCGTACACCTCGGCATGCTCCAGAAACTCGCCGTCGGCCAGCATGATCTGGAACTGTTCGCGACTGACGAAATGGTAGTCGCGCCCGCTGGTTTCGCCGGGACGCGGCGCGCGGGTGGTGTGGGAGACCGACAGGCGGATGGCCGGGTCGGCTTTCAGCAGGGCTTTCACCAGACTGGTCTTGCCGGCGCCGGAAGGCGCACTGACAACGTAAAGCACGCCGCTTGTGTGGGATGGGTTCATGATCGTTCCAGGTTCGGGTTGTTCTGCTTACTCGATATTTTGCACTTGTTCGCGCATTTGCTCGATCAGCACCTTGAGTTCGAGCGAGGTGCGCGAGGTTTCGACGGCCACCGACTTGGAGCCTAGCGTGTTGGCTTCGCGGTGCAACTCCTGCATCAGGAAATCGAGCCGTTTGCCGACTGCGCCGGGTTGCGCCAATACCCGGCGCACCTCGGCAAAATGGGTGGTCAGGCGCGCAAGCTCTTCGTCTACATCGGATTTTTGCGCGGCCAGCACGATTTCCTGCGCCAGCCGCTCGTGCCCGGCTTCGCCGAGCGCTTCGTGCAGGCGCTCGGTCAGTCTGTCGCGCTGGGCGGCGATCAGGGCCGGCAACAGGGGGCGCAGGCTCGCCACCTCGGATTCGGCGGCCGCGAGGCGGTCGAGGATGTGCTGCCGGAGCTTGACGCCCTCGCGCTGGCGGCTTGCCACCATTTCGTCCAGCGTGGCGCGCACCCCGGCCAGTACGGCCTCGTTCAGCGTATCCTGTGATTGCGCGACGCTGGGCACCGCGCCCGGCCAGCGCAGGATCTCGCTGACGCTCAGGGGCGCGCTGTCCGGCAAGCGTTGCTGCACCTCGGCCTGCCACTGGGCCAGCCGCTCAAGAATTGCCGGATTCAAACCGTTATCGGGCGTGGCGGTGGGATTCGGGTTGAGTGCGATGCGGCATTCCACCTTGCCCCGCGTGAGGCGCTGCTGGATGAGCTCGCGCAACTGCGGTTCCAGGATGCGTACTTCGTCGGCCAGGCGGAAATGCAGTTCGAGATAGCGCTGGTTGACGCTGCGCAGGTCAAAATTGAGGCTGGCATGCTCGAGGTTGATGCTGTGGGCGGCGAACCCGGTCATGCTGGCGGTCATAAGATAGGGGCAGGTTTAATCGTGTTGCTGGCGCATCGCCAGGGTGTATTGAAAGCTGGCGCAGCCAGTAAACTGACAAAGATAATAGACGTTCGACTATGGCGACTCAACCCAACCAGGCACTTCCCAACGGATACCGGCTGAACGAATACACCATTGTCCGCAAAATTGGCGGCGGTGGTTTCAGTCTGGTGTATCTGGCGCGCGACGATGCCAACCAGCCGGTGGCCATCAAGGAATATCTGCCGGGCGCGCTGGTGTTGCGTACCGAAGGCTCGGTCATCGTGCAGGCCAACTCGACCGAGAACAACAATATTTTCCGTCACGGCATGAAGTGCTTCTTCGAGGAAGGCCGGGCGCTCGCGTGCATCAATCATCCCAACGTCATCCGCGTGGTCAATTTCTTCCGCGCCAACGACACGGTTTACATGGTGATGCGCTTCGAACGGGGCAAGACCCTGCAGCAGCATATCCAGGCCAACCGTGGCAGCATCCGCGAAAGCTTTATCCGCCGCGTGTTTGCGCAGCTGTTGAACGGCCTGCGCGAAGTGCATACGCACAAACTGCTGCATCTGGACATCAAGCCGTCCAATATCTATATCCGCCTCGACGGCTCGCCGGTGCTGATCGACTTTGGCGCGGCGCGGCAAACCCTGACCCAGGAAGAAAGCAAGCTGCAGCCCATGTACACCCCGGGTTTTGCCGCGCCCGAGCAATACCACAACCGCGAGCGGCTCGGCCCCTGGAGCGACATTTACAGCGTGGGCGCCAGCCTGTACGCCTGCCTTGCGGGCTACCCGCCGCAGGCGGCCGACGCGCGCCTGCTCAACGATAAAATGGTGCCGGCCACGGTGAACTGGCGAGGGACTTATTCCGCGCAATTGCTCGAAACCATCGACAACTGTCTCAAGCTCAACTATATGGAACGCCCGCAAAGTGTGTTTAGCTTGCAAAAAGTGCTGATGGATCGCAGCTCGATGACAATGCCGCGCCCCTCCTTGTTAAGCAGCATCAAGCACTCACTGACCAAGGATCTGTTTTAAAGCAGGTCTGTTCTAAAGCGAACACGATGAAATTCACCATTTACCAGGCGTCACGTCAGGGTGGCCGCAAAAACAATCAGGACCGCGTGGCCTATTCCTACAGTCGGGATGCCCTGCTGATGGTGGTGGCAGACGGCATGGGCGGCCATCTGTACGGCGAGATCGCCGCGCAGATCGCTGTGCAGACGCTGACCGACCTGTTCCAGAAAATGGCCAAGCCGCGCCTTTCCGATCCGCTGGCTTTCCTCGCCGACGCGACCGCGCTGGCGCACAGTGCGATCAACGATTACGCCGTTGCGCAGGATCTGCTCGAAATCCCGCACACCACCCTGGTTGCCTCGGTGGTGCAGGACGGCACGGCCTACTGGGCGCACGTGGGCGATTCGCGCCTGTACCTGTTCAGCGACGGCGCGCTGATCGCGCGCACCGAAGACCATACCGCGGTGGCGCAACTGGTGCGCGACGGCATCATCAGCGAAGAGGAAGCAGGCAACCACCCGGAGCGCAACAAGGTCTCCAACTGCCTCGGCGGCTACGCCATTCCGCAGGTGGAATGCAATGCGCCGATCCCGTTGACCGACGGCGACACCATGCTGCTGTGCACCGATGGCATCTGGGGCATGATCAACGCCCAGGAACTGTCTGCGCTGCTGCACGCGTATACGCTGGAAGACGCTGTGCGCCATTTGATGGACCATGCCGAGTTTCGTGGAGGCGAGCACGGCGACAACCTCAGCCTGATCGCCATGACCTGGGGCGAGGCGCGCATGCCGAGCAAGGATTCCATTTCCACGCTGGCGCTGCCCGATGGCGGCGTCACCACCCAGATCAATGCGCATCGCCCGGTGCCCGGCGCCGCTGCGGTTTCGGACGACGAAATCGAGCGCGCCATCGCCGAAATCCAGCAGGCGATCCAGAAAATATCGGTCAAATAGGCCGAGCCGGCGCACCGCGTAAGCGGGAGGCCGGCGGCGCGGTAAACTCGCGCTTTCTTTTCTGTCTGCTGCCATGACTGCCATTACCCGCCCCAGTGGGCGCGCGCCCGACGCGCTGCGCGCCTTGACGTTTACCCGTGGTTACACCAAACATGCCGAAGGCTCGGTGCTGGTCAGCATGGGCGATACCCGCGTGCTGTGCACCGCCAGCGTGCTCGACAAGATTCCACCGCACAAGAAAGGCAGCGGCGAAGGCTGGGTGACCGCCGAATACGGCATGCTGCCGCGCTCCACCCACACCCGCAGCGACCGCGAAGCCGCGCGCGGCAAACAGTCCGGCCGCACCCAGGAAATCCAGCGCCTGATCGGGCGCAGCCTGCGCGCCGTGGTCGATCTGAAGAAACTCGGCGAACGCACGCTGCACATCGATTGCGACGTCTTGCAGGCCGATGGCGGCACCCGCTGCGCCAGCATTTGCGGCGCCTACGTCGCGGTCGCCGATGCCGTCGCCGGCCTGCTGCGCGACGGCAAGCTCACGGAAACGCCGCTGAACGACAGCATCGCCGCGGTCTCGGTCGGCCTCTATCAGGGTGCGGCGGTGCTGGATCTCGATTATCTGGAAGACTTTGGCTGCGACACTGACATGAACGTGGTGATCACCGGCAGCGGCGGCATCGTCGAAGTGCAGGGCACCGCCGAAGGCGCGCCGTTCTCGCGCGCCGACATGGACAAGCTGATCGACCTGGCCAGCGCGGGCATTATGCAAATCACCGCCGCCCAGCTCGCGGCGCTGCAAGCATGAGCAAACTCGTCATCGCCTCCGGCAACGCCGGCAAACTGCGCGAAATCGCCCGCATCCTCGCCCCGCTGGATATCCAGGCGGTCCCGCAATCCGAATTCGACGTGCCCGACTGCCCCGAGCCGCACATCACCTTCGTCGAGAACTGCCTGGCCAAGGCGCGCCACGCCAGCGCACACAGCGGCCTGCCTGCGCTGGCCGACGATTCAGGCATCTGCGTCGAAGCGCTGGGCGGCGCGCCCGGGGTGTTTTCCGCGCGCTATGCCGGCGAGCCTAAATCCGACCAGCGCAACAACGAAAAGCTCATCGCCGCGCTGGTAAACGAGAGCAATCGCCGGGCGCACTACACCTGCGTCATGGTCTACGTGCGTCACCCCGACGACCCCGAGCCGATCATTTCGGAAGGCCGCTGGCACGGAGAAATCATCGATACGCCGCGCGGCGAAAACGGTTTTGGCTACGACCCGTATTTCCTCGTTCCGCAGTTCGGCAAGACCGGCGCCGAGCTGGACGAGGACACCAAGAACGACATCAGCCATCGCGGCCAGGCGCTGCGCGATCTGGTGGAAAAACTGCGGCAGCTGAAGCGGATTGGCTGAGTCCGTCATCCGCTTGTTTAACGGCGGCCTGACAACCCAGCCGCCGCTATCGCTCTACATCCACCTGCCGTGGTGTGTAAAGAAATGTCCGTATTGCGACTTCAATTCGCATGCGATGCAGACACTGCCCGAAGCCGCTTATATCGATGCCTTGCTGCTGGATCTGGAGCAGGCCTTGCCGGACATCTGGGGGCGCAAGATCCACACGGTGTTTTTTGGCGGCGGCACGCCGAGCCTGTTTTCGGCGGAAGGGATTGACCGCATTCTGACCGGCGTGCGTACGCTTGCGCCGCTGATGCCGGGTGCGGAAATCACGCTCGAAGCCAATCCAGGCACGGTGGAGGCGAGCAAGTTCGCCGGTTTTCGCGCGGCGGGGGTGAGCCGCGTCTCGCTCGGCATCCAGAGTTTCAATCCGCGCCATCTGCAGGCGCTGGGGCGGATCCACGACGACCGCGAGGCGCGCCGGGCGGCCGAGCTGGCCGCCACCTACTTCGACACCTTCAACCTCGACCTGATGTACGCGCTGCCGGGGCAAACCCTGGCCGAGGCCTTGGCCGACATCGACACCGCGCTCGGCTTCCAGCCGCCGCACCTGTCGGCCTATCACCTCACCCTCGAACCCAACACGCCGTTTGGCCATACCGCGCCGCCCAATCTGCCGGATGACGACGTGGCCGCCGACATGCAACAGGCCATCGAAGCCCGTTTGGGTGAGGCGGGCATGCAGCACTACGAAACCTCGGCCTATGCGCGGCCGCATCACGCCAGTCGCCACAATCTCAACTACTGGCAGTTCGGCGATTACCTCGGCATCGGCGCGGGCGCGCATTCCAAGCTCAGTTTTCACGACCGCATCCTGCGCCAGATGCGCACCAAGCATCCGCAGCAATACATGGACGCAGTCGGGCAGGGCGCCCATATCGCCGACGTCCGCACGCTGACGCGCGGCGACCTGCCGTTCGAGTTCATGATGAATGCGCTGCGCCTGAACGAAGGCGTCGCGGCCTCTCTGTTCGAGGCGCGCACCGGGCTGCCGCTGATCGTCTGCACCGACGCATTGGAGAAAGCGCGTGCGCGGGGCTTGTTGCTGCCCGACGCGGCCCGGCTGCAACCGAGCCTGCAGGGACAACGCTTCTTGAATGACCTGCTGGAGTTGTTTCTGGCTTAATTACCCGCCGTACGGAATCCGGCAAACACATCGCGCCGCTCCGGCAAATAAAAATTGCGAAAGCCCGGCCGCTTCAGTCGCGCATCGGTCACCGGCCCGCCGCCGCGCAATTCCCGATGGCTGTGAAACCAGGGCTGCGAATAGTCGCGGTAAGGATCAGGCTCAAACCCGGGGTAGGGCGCGAAGGCGTCGCACGTCCATTCCCAGCCCATGCCCCAGTCGAATCCGGCGCGCCCGGTCGCGTGCTGCCACTCGGCAACGCTGGGCAGGCGGCGCCCCAGCCAGGCGGCGCAGGCCTCGGCCTCGAAGCCGTTTACATGCAG
>JAGVGD010000046.1 GCA_020057245.1 Thiobacillus sp.
CGCAGAACAGCGCGCGGTCGCAACTGGCCCTGGACTACCACGAACGCACCAAGCACCGGCCGGAACGCTACGCCGCCGGCCCGGAGACGCTCGACTGGACCATGCAGCCGGACCCGTTTCGCAGCTTCAGCGGCAGCCCGCTCGTGCGCCTGCCGCTCAACGCGGCCCGGTCGGCATACGCAGGCACGGCAGCGACGACACCCGCCCTGTCGCTGGAAGCCATCGGCACCTTGCTGGAACTCTCGCTCGGACTGTCCGCCTGGAAGGAATACGGACCGGACCGCTGGGCGCTGCGCTGCACCCCGTCAAGCGGCAACCTGCATCCGACCGAGGCGTACGTGATCGCGCACGGCGTCGCCGGGCTGGACGACGGGCTCTACCATTACGCCAGCCGCAACCACTTGCTCGAATTGCGCTGCCGCTCCGCTGCCTCTGATCCAGCCAGCCCTCATCCGGCCGGCCTGTGGATCGGGCTCACCTCCATCCACTGGCGCGAAGCCTGGAAATACGGCGAACGCGCCTTCCGCTACTGCCAGCTCGACATCGGCCATGCGCTTGCCGCGCTGCGCTACGCCGCGGCCCTGCTGGGCTGGCAAGTGCGCCTGGTGGCGGATTGCGGCAGCAAGCCGCTCGGCCACCTGCTCGGCACCGCGCGCAGCGAAGACTTCGGCAGCGCGGAACGCGAAGAGCCGGATTTGCTGGTTCAAATTACCCTGGCGCCACAGCCGGTCGCCGAGCCCGCGCCCTGGGACCCCGCCCGCACCCAGTGGAGCGGGCAAGCGAACATTCTCGACCCCTACCCCATGTATTACTGGCCGGTCATCGACGAAGTCGCCGCCGCCACCGTGCGCGAGCAAGGCGAGTCTGCGCCGAACCTGCAGCGCAACTGTCCGGCCGACGCCACGCCCACCGACCTGCCGTCGCCGGATGTCATCAAGGGCCGACGCAGCGCGCAGCGCTTCGACCCAAAATTCACGATGGCGGAAGAGGATTTCTTTCGTCTCCTCGACACCCTACTGCCGCACGATGGCCCGCCCTGGGATCTGTGGAGCGAGCTGCCGCAGGTTCATCCGGTGCTGTTCGTTCATCGCGTCGAAGGCGTCGCGCCCGGAATCTACATCCTGGTTCGCGATGCTGCGGCCGAGGCCCCGCTGCGCGCGGCATTGAGCGACGAATTCGACTGGCAGCGGGTGGCAGGCCGCCCCCCGCAGCTGCCGCTGTTCCGCCTGCGCGAGGGTCTGTGGCAGAAGGTGGCGCGCGCCGTCAGCTGCCAGCAGGCGATCGCCGCCGACGGCTGCTTTTCGCTCGGCATGCTGGCCGCATTCGAACCGCTGGTCAGCGCCGATGCCTGGCGCTACCGCCAGCTGCACTGGGAAGCCGGCCTGCTCGGCCACGTGCTGTACCTGGCGGCGGAAACACTCGGCCTGCGCGGCACCGGCATCGGCTGTTTTCTCGACGACGCTTTCCACGAACTGCTTGGTTTGAGCGACCGGCAATTCCAGTCGCTCTATCACTTCACCGTCGGCCTCCCGCTCGCCGACACCCGCATCACCACCCTGCCGCCCTACCCCGACCGCGCCGAGGTGACCGACACGGAGAACGCCTCATGAAAAGCGAACGCAGCTTTCAACGCATCGATGTCGCCACCGCCTGCCAACTACTGGCGCGCGGCGACGTGCGCGTACTCGACTCGCGCGACCCCGACAGCTTCGCGCTGGCGCATATCGCCTCGGCATGCCGCCTGTCCAGTGAAAACCTCGACGCCATGCTGCTCGGCACGCCCAAAGCCGCACCGGTTCTGCTGGTCTGTTATCACGGCAACGCCAGCCAGGTGTATGGACAAATGTTTGCGGACTTCGGCTTCGCAGAGGTCTATAGCCTGGATGGCGGATTCGAAGCCTGGCAGCAACACCATTCGCCAACGGCGTCGCCGCAACTCGGCAGCCAGCTTGCAAACTGGCTGCTGGCACATGGCTATCCCGTCGCGAATCTCGAAGCCGTCGCCGAACATGGCATGACACCGCTGATGCGTGCCAGCAAGGCCGGTGACAGCGCTATCGTTGCCGCCCTGCTCAAGGCCGGAGCCTCGCCCCACACGCGCAATGGCGACGGCAACCATGCGCTCTGGCTGGCCTGCGTGGGCGCCGATCTCGACACCCTGGATGTGCTGATCCGCGCCGGCAGCGCGCTGGATCACCAGAACGACAACGGCGCCACCTGCCTGATGTACGCCGCCTCCACCGGCAAGCACGCCGTGGTGGAAAAGCTCCTCGCCGCAGGCGCCACGCCGCAACTCAAAACACTGGACGATTTCAGCGCGCTGGACATGGCCGCCACGATCGAATGCCTGCAATTGCTCCGTCGCGTTGAGCGGGCAACGCAGCAGGCTGTCGGGTGAAGCAGCGAATCGCGTCCGCCATGCAACAGCGGTTGCACCGTTCAGGCAACGAACATGAATGAGGATTCCAGATGAGTGGATTTTTTATGGACTGGGATGGCAATTTGCGTAGCGTCGACGATCCGGGCGGCGGTTATACCTGCGAGGTCGACACGGCCTCCCGCTATGTCGCCGTCATGAAAGGCAGCATGCTGGCGCACGAGGGCACGCTGTATAAAACCCTGGCCGATGTCGAAAAAGCCGGGATCAAGGCCGCGCTGGTTTCCGCAAGCCATCCCTGGGGCAAGGCTTCCGACGGGCTCTAGCCGCTCCCGTTGCAATAGCGGCGGCTAAGAAGGCGTCAGGTCAGATCGAACAGCAGCACCTCGGCGTGCCCCAGACCTTCGAGACGCACCTGGCCGACGTCGTCCAGCGCGACGCCGTCTCCGCTGTCCATCGGCTGACCATTGACGGCGACGCGCCCGCGGGCCACGTGCACATAGGCGCGCCGCCCGGCGGCAAGCACGTGCTCGACCGCCTCGCCGGCTTCGAGCAGGGTGCCGTACAGCAAGCCGTCCTGATGCGCGCTCAGCGAGCCGTCCCGGCCGTCCGGCGACACCAGGAGCGCGAGACGACCGCGCCGCTCCTCGGGCGAAAAATGCTTTTCCTCATACCCCGGCTCAACGCCGAAGCGGTTGGGCTCCAGCCATATCTGCAGGAAATGCACAGGCTCAGTCTTCGAGTGGTTGTACTCGCTGTGCTGAACCCCAGTGCCGGCGCTCATGCGCTGCACGTCGCCCGGACGGATGACCGAACCATTACCCATGCTGTCCTTGTGTTCCAGGGCGCCGTCCAGCACATAGCTGATGATCTCCATGTCCTGATGGCCATGAGTGCCGAATCCCGCACCCGGAACCACCGTATCGTCGTTGATCACCCGCAGGTTGGAAAAACCCAGGTGTTCGGGATCGTAGTAATGCCCGAAGGAAAAGGTGTGGTAGCTGTCGAGCCAGCCCTGGCGGGCATGGCCACGATCGTTTGAAAGTCTGAGTCGTGTCATGGCTGATCTCCTGTCGATGGATACTGGTTTCAGAAAGGAATGAAGTGGACTGCGATCAGGCGAACGCTGCTTCGAGATCCGCCTGCGCCCGCGCAAAACCTTGCTCCGCCGCGTCGGGCCCCATGGCCAAACCTTCAGCGTAGATAAAGTTCACATCGGTCATGCCCAGAAAGCCCAGCACGTTTTTCAGATAAGGCACTTGAGCATCCTTGACCGTGTCGCGGTACAAGCCGCCGCGGGCCAGGGCAATGTAGACCTTCTTGCCTTGGAGCAGGCCTTCCGGGCCGTTTTCGGTATAGCGGAACGTCACGCCCACGCGCGCAACCGCATCGATCCAGCTCTTGAGTTGAACGGGCACGCCAAAGTTGTACATCGGCACCCCCAGCACAAGAATGTCGTGCGCCTGAACCTCGGCAATCAGCGCGTCGTCCAGCGCCACGCGGGCATGCTGCGCCGGCGTGCGCTGGTCGGCCGGGGTGAAAAGCGCGCCCAGCGCCGCTTCGTCCAGGATCGGATGGGGCGTAACGGCCAGATCGCGCAAGCTGACCTGGGCGCCTGGATGCGCCGCCTTGAGACGGTCCACGATGGTGTTGGCGACACGGGTGGAGTTGGCGCCCTCGCGACGGGCGCTGGCGTTGATTTGCAGGATGTTCATTTCGTCACCTCGACGGGTTTGTTTGCGATGAATGAACTGTATGCATCACCAATCGCTTTTGAAATACCGTAATTTGGATATGATTGTTTCTGATATGGAACAATCAAACAGCAACATCGACCCGAACGACCTGCTCATCTTTGCCCATGTGGCCGAGCTGGGGAGCTTCAGCCGTGCGGCTGAGAAAATGGGATTGCCCAAGTCCACCGTCTCGCGGCGGCTGGCCGGCCTGGAACAACGCCTGGGCGAGCGCCTGTTATTGCGCACCACCCGACGCCAGACCGTGACCGAGTTCGGCCTGCAATTGCTGGAACACGCCCGCCAGGTGGTGTCCGAAGTGGACGCCGTGGCCGCCTTGCGTGAGCATCGCCAGTCGGCGCCAAGCGGAAGATTGCGCGTGTCCATGCCCAGCGACTTTGCCAACCTGCTACTGGTGGACACGCTTGCCGCATTTGCGGCAATGTACCCGCGCATCGTGCTGGAACTCGACCTGTCGCCGCGACGCGTTGATCTGCTGGGAGAAGGATTCGATGTCGCCATACGCATCGGCGATCTGCCCGATGACGGCATGCTGGCCGCGCGGCGCCTGACCGAAGTCTCAACGGGCCTGTATGCGTCGCCCGCTTACCTTGCAGAATTCGGCCATCCTGCGATGCCCGAAGACCTGGCTCACCACAACACGCTCGGACTGCTTGGCATGAATGGCGAGGCTGCGAATTGGGCTCTCAGCAAGGGCGAGGCCCGTTGGGAAGGCTTGCCAACCGCGCGCGTGGCCGCCAATTCGCCGGAACTCTTGATACGTCTGGCCGGCGCAGGCGCGGGGATTGCAGCCGCCCCCGACTACTTTGCCCTGGCCGACGTGCGCCAAGGCAGATTGGTCCGGGTTCTGCCCGAGTGGTGTCTTCCCAGCCAAACGGTGTCAGCGGTGTTCCCGGGTCGCAAACTCATGCCCGCGAAAACGCGTGCATTTATCGACATGCTGCAGGCCGCATTGGGGGGCATGTCTGCTGCGGTTCAGCAACCGTCAGCAGTCAAAACCTGAGTGTGTTGATTGCAGCCTTCAGGACCTGGCTTGATGGACACTTTGGTCTGTGGCCAGTGGCCAGCCGGTCGGGGCTACTTAATTCAACGTCGCTTCATCGGCCGAAGTTACCTGTGCTGTTACTCCCTCATCATGTCAGCTTCATGGCCAAGAGCAGCTAGTGAACTTGGCCTCAAGCGACATAGAAGACACCATTCCACTATGAGATTCGCTCTTGATAGTTGAGGTAAAAAATCAGGCGCATAATCCAGCAGACCCCGTCTCCTTTTGCATAACGTAATAAAGAGACAGCCAGGCCAACATCCATAGAAAAATCAATACGGTAGACTGATTAAATGCCTGTCTCTTTATTAAAAAACGTCCGGACCCATGGGTCTCTCTATTAACTGTTAGGCCGCTATATGCTCACTCCCCCGGTTAACTGTGATGCTCGCGTGTCAATCAACGGCGAAGAGGTGGCGACAGCCGTGTCCGTTCGAAGCGACGAAGACGGCACGCTGTACCTTGATGCGGGCGCGAGACGGTCATTGCTGTTCAGATCGTTCGTACCAAATCTAATGTCTTGCTTACCCTCGGTCGAGACAAGAAACGACGGTGTCACCCCGTCCTTTGAAACAGGCATGGGTTCTTGGAGTTGGGGACCTCTTGGACATCCCGGTGACGGAGAGTTCGAGAGCCGTCCCGTAAGACCTCTTGCTGTCCGCGTCATAGCCGCGCCGGGCAATATCGTTGTCGCTCTTGAAGGGCATAGCGAACCGGGACGCGCCCTATACAAAGGGCTTCCTGACCCAGAGCATAGTGATCCGCTAGCGCCCTGGCAGTTTACGGTCGAGTTCTCGTTGTCACAGACGGCAGTGCAAACTCTTTGTGGGAATGAAGGCGCTCGCCAGTGAATAAAATGTCAATCCGCGGCCTAACCCATCATTCCACCGGACCTGCGTGGAATAAATGGGGTCAGACACGATTATTTTTGATGCAGGAAAATCGGAATGCCCCTAACAGCCAAGGAGTTTAAACTATAGGGTACCCGTTTACAGCTGGCCGCTGTCAGCAGCTAAACAGACGTTCTGCAAACATGCCATGACAGTCCGTTAAGGCCGACTATCGGCCCTCGATGCCGTCAATCTGCATGACCAAAGCAGGTCAGAATTTGCAGTTTTATTACATTTCAACCCTCAGGCTGTCCGGCCGTGTACCAGTGAACCGGGTACTTCATCAACCCGCTCTTCCATTAATCCCCACTCCCGGCGCAGCCCCCAGAGGGCTGCCTGCCGTCCCCTAACAGGGAACCCGCCATTGGTTTCAGGTGCGGCCCAGCAGCGACAAGCGCCTCCGGGTTCATCCGGCACCGCCTCAGTGCCATGCCCGATTTACCTGAAAACCGAGACAGCTTGCAGTATTTCAGCCAGCCGGGCTCGCCCGGTGCGGCGCCAAGCCCCGTGCATTTGGGGCTTTGTGCCCCGCGGTAGTGCGCTAGCCTTATGCTGGCACCAACTTCGATCAAATCGTGTTGATCTCCGGCACTAATAATGCTCAATGTGGTCTGACGATAGCCGTTATGGATATGGCACGATCATTGCGAGTGTTGAGTCAGACTGTCACCGATCAACCATCAGGAGTACGTCATGAGCTTGTTCAATCAGTACATCGAACGCTATCGCCGGGAAGAAGAGGAATATTCGCTGGAGGAATTCCTGGCGATCTGCAAAAAAGACCACATGACCTACGCCAGCTCCGCCGAGCGCATGCTGGCGGCGATCGGCGAAGCGGAGCTGGTCGATACCCGGCAGGACCCGCGCCTGTCGCGCCTGTTCTCCAACAAGGTCATCAAGCGTTACCCGGCATTCAAGGATTTCTACGGCATGGAAGAAACGATCGAACAAATCGTTTCCTACTTCCGCCACGCGGCCCAGGGTCTGGAAGAGAAGAAGCAGATTCTCTATCTGCTGGGGCCGGTCGGCGGCGGCAAGTCCTCGCTGGCAGAAAAGCTCAAGCATCTGATGGAAAAAGCGCCGTTCTACGCGATCAAGGGCTCGCCGGTAAACGACTCGCCGCTCTCGCTGTTCTCGCCCGACGAGGACGGCGACATCCTGGAACAGGAATACGGCATTGCACGGCGCTACCTTGGCAAGGTGCTGTCGCCGTGGGCGGTGAAGCGCCTGCACGAATTCAACGGCGACATCACCCAGTTCCGGGTAATCAAGCGCTGGCCGTCGGTGCTGGGTCAGGTCGGCATTTCCAAGACCGAGCCGGGCGACGAGAACAACCAGGATATTTCCTCTCTGGTGGGCAAGGTGGATATCCGCAAGCTGGAGAAATTCTCCCAGGACGATCCCGATGCCTACAGCTACTCGGGCGGGCTGTGCCTGTCCAACCAGGGCCTGCTGGAATTCGTGGAGATGTTCAAGGCGCCGATCAAGGTGCTGCATCCGCTGCTCACCGCCACTCAGGAGAGCAACTACAAGGGCACCGAGGGCTTTGGCGCCATTCCGTTCGACGGCGTGGTGCTGGCCCACAGCAACGAGTCGGAGTGGACAACCTTCCGCAACAACAAGAACAACGAGGCCTTCCTCGATCGCATCTACATCGTCAAGGTGCCGTACTGCCTGCGCGTGTCCGAAGAGGTGAAGATCTACCAGAAACTGCTGCAGCACAGCTCGCTGTCGGAATCGCCGTGCGCGCCCGGTACGCTGGAGATGCTGGCGCAGTTCGCGATCCTGACCCGGCTCAAGGAACCGGAGAATTCCAGCATCTATTCCAAGATGCGCATCTACGATGGCGAAAACCTCAAGGACACCGATCCCAAGGCCAAGAGCTATCAGGAGTATCGGGATTTCGCCGGCGTCGACGAGGGCATGACCGGCATTTCGACCCGCTTCGCTTTCAAGATTCTGTCCAAGGTATTCAACTTCGACCACAGCGAGATCGCGGCCAACCCGGTGCACCTGCTCTACGTGCTGGAGCAGCAGATCGAGCAGGAACAGCTGCCGCCCGAGGCGGAGCAGCGCTATGTGGCCTACCTGAAGGAATACCTGTCACCGCACTATTCGGAATACATCGAAAAGGAACTGCAGACTGCCTATCTGGAATCCTATTCGGAATACGGCCAGAACATTTTCGACCGCTATGTGACCTACGCCGACATGTGGATACAGGATCAGGAATTCCGCGATCCCGACACCGGCGAGATCCTCGACCGCACCCAGCTCAATGCCGAACTGGAGAAAATCGAGAAGCCCGCCGGCATCGCCAACCCGAAGGACTTCCGCAACGAGGTGGTCAACTTCGTGCTGCGCGCCCGCGCCCAGAACCACGGCAAGAACCCGACCTGGACAAGCTACGAGAAGCTGCGCGCAGTCATCGAGAAACGCATGTTCTCCAGCACCGAGGATTTGCTGCCGGTGATCTCGTTCAATACCAAGGCGTCCAGCGAAGAGCTGAAGAAGCACCACGACTTCGTCCAGCGCATGGTCACCAAAGGCTACACCGACAAGCAGGTGAGACTGCTGGCCGAATGGTATCTGCGTGCGAGGAAGGCGTCGTAACGGACGCGATGGGGTATTGGTGATGTCGCGCCACGGCGAATCCCCCCCACCCCCCCTTTTTCAAAGGGGGGAGAAACCCCGCGATGGGGCTTGTCTGGGCATCCCCTCTTTTGAAAAAGCAGGGCCAAGAAGGAATTCCGCACCCTATTCCCATCTGGGTATCCCCCCCTTTGAAAAAGGGGGGCTAGGGGGGATTCCCGCACCCCGCTCCCGCCTGGGCTTCCCCTCCCTTGAAAATGAGGGCGCACAACTGAATGCCACACCCCGTCCCCCTCTGGACATCCCCCCCTTTGAAAAAGGGGGGTTAGGGGGGATTTCCGCGCCCCGCTCCCGCCCCCACCCGGCCAAGGACCTCCACCCATGAGCCAGCTCGTCGACCGCCGCCTCTCCGGCAAGAACCGCAGCGCCGTCAACCGGCAACGCTTTCTGCGCCGCTTCAAGACCCAGATCCGCAAGGCCGCGGCGGAGGTCGTATCCGGTCGCAAGGTGACCGATCTGGAGCGCGGGGAAAAGATTTCCATCCCGTCCAAGGACATGTCCGAACCGATCTTTCACCACGGGGCCGGCGGCCGGCGCAACATCGTGTTGCCCGGCAACCGCGAGTTCGTCAGCGGCGACCGGGTGGACCGTCCCGAAGGCGGCGAAGGAAAAGGCAGCGGCAATGGCGGTGGTCCGCAGGGCGAGGGCATGGACGAGTTCGCGTTCGAGCTGTCGAAGGAAGAATTCATGGATTTCTTCTTCCAGGACCTGGCCCTGCCGGATCTGGTGAAGAAGCAGCTTGCCGCCGTACCCGAGGTCAAACGGGCGCGCGCAGGCTTTGTCAGCCAGGGCAATCCGTCCAACCTGCACGTGGTGCGTTCGATGAAGCATGCCATCGGCCGCCGGCTCGCCATGGCCGCAGGCCCCCGCGAGGCGCTGCGCGAAGCCGAGGAGGCGCTTGAAGCGCTCGTCGTCCAAGGCCTCGGCGCCAGCGACGAAGCCGAGACACTGCGCGAGGAGATCGCGGCGCTCAAGTCCCGGGTTGCGGCCGTGCCCTTTCTCGACACCTGGGACCTGCGCTACGCCAACCGGGTCGACCAGCCGACGCCCAGCAGCCAGGCGGTGATGTTCTGCCTGCTGGACGTGTCGGGTTCGATGGACGAAGACCGCAAGAACATCGCCAAGCGTTTTTTCATGCTGCTCTATCTGTTTCTCACCAAGAGCTACGAGCGCATCGACGTGGTGTTCATCCGTCATCACACCGTGGCCAAGGAAGTCGACGAGGACGAGTTCTTCAACTCGCGGGAAAGCGGGGGCACCGTGGTGTCCAGCGCCCTCGAACTGATGAGGGAAATCATCCTCGCGCGCTATCCGAGCGCCAGCTGGAACATCTACGCCGCCCAGGCCTCGGATGGCGACAACTGGGAAGACGACTCGCCGCGCTGCCGGGAGTTGCTGCTGCAGAGCATCCTGCCGCTGACGCAGTACTTCGCCTACGTGGAGATCGAGGCCGAAGTGCCGCAAAGCCTGTGGCACGAATATGAGCGGGTGAAGGCGGCAAGCCAGCGCTTCGCCATGCAGCGCATCCTCACGCTGGAAGACATCTATCCGGTGTTTCGCGAACTGTTCAGGAAGAAGGTGGCTTGAAATGGAAACCGAAACTGAAACCGCGGCCGCGCCCGTCGCCCAACGCCAGCCCTTGTCCGAAGGCTCGGAATGGACCTTCGATCTGCTCGACCATTACGACCACGAGATCGCCCGCGTCGCCGCCCATTACGGCCTCGACACCTACCCCAACCAGATCGAGGTCATCACCTCCGAGCAGATGATCGATGCCTATTCCTCGGTCGGCATGCCGGTGGGCTACCACCACTGGTCGTATGGCAAGCAGTTCCTCTCCACCCAGAAGGGCTACCAGCGCGGGCAGATGGGTCTGGCTTACGAGATCGTCATCAATTCCAGCCCCTGCATCGCCTACCTGATGGAAGAGAACACCATGACCATGCAGGCGCTGGTGATCGCCCATGCCGCCTACGGTCATAACTCCTTCTTCAAGGGCAACTACCTGTTCCGCACCTGGACCGACGCCGAGGGCATCCTGGATTACCTCGTGTTCGCCCGCCATTTCATTGCCGAGTGCGAGCAGCGCCACGGCGAAGAAGCGGTGGAAGAGCTTCTCGATTCCTGCCACGCATTGATGAATCACGGCGTGGACCGCTACAAGCGGCCGACCAAGCTGTCGATGATCAAGGAACAGGCGCGCCAGGAGGAACGCGAGGCCTACCTGCAATCCCAGGTCAACGACCTGTGGCGCACGGTACCGGTGAAAGCGATCGCCGAGGTGGAAAAGCAGGAGCGCCGCTATCCGCCCGAGCCGCAGGAAAACCTGCTCTATTTCATTGAGAAGAACGCGCCTCGCCTGGAGCCCTGGCAGCGGGAGATCGTGCGCATCGTGCGCAAGATCGCGCAATATTTCTATCCGCAGCGGCAGACCCAGGTGATGAACGAAGGCTGGGCCACCTTCTGGCATTACACCCTGCTGAACCACCTGTACGAGGAAGGCAAGCTCACCGACGGCTTCATGATGGAGTTCCTGCAAAGCCACACCAACGTGGTCTACCAGCCGCCCTACAACAGCCGCCACTACAGCGGCATCAATCCCTACGCGCTGGGCTTTGCCATGTTCACCGACCTGCGCCGCATCTGCGAACACCCGACCGAGGAGGACCGCCGCTGGTTCCCCGATCTGGCCGGCAGCGACTGGGTGAAGACGCTCGACTTCGCCATGCGCAATTTCAAGGACGAAAGCTTCATCGCGCAATACCTCTCGCCCAAGCTGATCCGCGACCTCAAGCTGTTTGCGCTGGTGGACGACGATAGCGATGACAAGCTGGAAGTCACCGCGATTCACGACGACGCCGGCTATCGCACGGTGCGCCAGTTGCTTGCCGACCAGTACAACCTGGGCAACCGCGAACCCAACATCCAGGCCTACCAGGTCGACGTCTTCGGCGACCGCTCGCTGACGCTGCGCCATTACATGCACGACCGCCGGCCGCTCGGCGAGTCGACGCCGGAACTGCTGCGGCATGTCGCGCGCCTGTGGGGCTACACCGTGCGGATCGAAAGCGTGGACCCGGACGGCGTAACCAGCGAGGCAGGCAGCAGCGAAGCGGCCCCGCCTCCCTGAGGCGCGCGCTTCAGGCGGCAGCGGCCACCTTGTTGTCCTGGCTTGCACCCACCAGCAGCCGGGCAAATTCATCCAGCTGCATGTCGATGCGCTGGATGTTCTGCTCCTTCAGGAAACGCGCTTCGTTGCGGGTCAGTTCGCCCGGCAGCACCGCCCAGTGGATATCGGAAGAGCGCTTCATGACCTGACGCGCAAAGGTGCGCTCCAGCTGGTTGCGGAAGCGGCAGCCGAGGAACAGGAAATGCCGGCCGGTGCGCAATTGCTGCACGATGGCAGGGATCGGAGTCTGGATATCGATCTCGGTGAGCACCTCGACGAAATCGGTATCGGACACCAGGAAATTCTTCGCCGGTGCAATCGAGCCCAAGGGCTTGTAGAGCAAGGTGTCCCAGGTGTCGGCCTCGAACGGATCTGCCCGCGCGCCGTCCGGCCGGAAATAATGTATCCAGGTACCGAAATGCTCGGACTGGCTGACCCCCTGCAACTGCCCCGACAGCAGGCGCGACTGCAGCGCCGTCGCCATCGCGTTGTCGTACCAGGTGTCGACGATCAGCAAGGGCTTGCGCGGCAGGCTTGCCAGATATTCATGCAGAAAGGTCGGCGATACTTCGGGCGTAAAAGCATCCGTCATGTGCCCCACCAGGGTTTTACGGTGCTTGAAGTTCTCGATGTATTGCGCAGCGGCGGTGAGGTTGTTGCGGATCTTGTGCGGCACGCTGGATTTCGCCACCATTTGCTGCACCAGGGCGGCAGGAGAATTCGGCACAGGGCTGCCGCCCGGGACCAGATCGAGCACCCCCGGCCCCAGATACGGGACGATGCCGCCCACTTCCAGGTGCGCAATGATTTCGTTCAGCAGGGTGTCGGTCTTGTCCATGATGGTCTCTCCTCAGGCTGCCGACGATTTGAGCTGATCGACCTGCAGCTTCGGCAGGCGGAACAGCGCGCGGGCGCCGGACAGGGTCTCGTAGCTGTCGGTGGTGGAACTGGCGAGCAGGTTGAACCAGCCCTGGTCGCTCAGGGTGTCGGGGCGCTCGCTGATAGCGGCAATCGTTCCGTCGGGTGCAAAGCGCACGTGAATCATGACTTGATCGTTTTCCATTTAATGTAGCTCCTTGAATGAATGGTAAGAACCGTGACCGCGGCGCGGTCACGGCCGTGTCACAGCAGTTCCACTGTTACGTCTTCGGCGCCCAGCTTGGCCTGGCAGGCCAGGCGGGAATTCGAGCTGACGCCGACCAGGGTGTCGAGCTTTTCGTTTTCGAGTCGCTGCGTCTTGGACAGGGTCTTGCGCCCCACCGTGACGAAGATGTGACACGAACCGCATTCGGCCTTGCCCTCGCATTTGTGCGGCATCTTCACGCCGGCTGCGAGCACGGCTTCGAGGATGCTCATACCCTCGGTGGAGGGAACGGTTTTGCCGGACGGGTTGATGGTTAACATGGGCATTGCATTACTCCTTGGATGTTTGCTGATTCGGATATAAGTCATGGGCATCTCTGTCAATCAAGGCGACGATTTCAAACGTTGCGATTTCAAAGTTGCCCACATGGTTAGTAGATCGCCGCACCCGCGCCGATATTGATCGAGGCGTCCTTGGCGGTCTGCACGATGAAGCCCACCTGGGCTTCGTTCACATGCGCGTGGAAAGGCAAGGCAATAATGCGATCGGCCACTTTTTCGGTGACTTTGAAATCGCCCTTGCGATAGCCCAGCTGGGTGTAAAACGCCTGCAAATGCTGCGGCTGGCAGTAAGCCGCACTCTCGATTTTTTCGGTATGCAGGTCGTTGACGATGGCGTCGCGGCTGCTTTTGGAAAAGCGTGTGCCCAGATGCACCAGATACAGAAACCAGTGCACTTCGGTCACGTCCGGCCCGATGTAGGGATCCTTGATGCCTTCGAAGGATTTGACGTAGTCGTAGTAAATCTGCTCGACCTGCTTGCGCCGGTCGAGTATCCGCTCGATCCGCTGCAACTGGGCCAGGCCCAGCGCCGCCGTCAGTTCGCTGATGCCGGCCTGATGCGGCACGTTGCCACCGATCACCACGGAAAATCGATCATCGAGCTTGCGGGTACGCTGATAGCGCAGCTTGCTGGCCAGTTCGGCATCGTCCGTCACCACCATGCCGCCTTCGCCGCAGGTGAGCGCGCTCGGCTGCGAAAAGTCGAACACGGCGCAGTCGCCAAAACCGCCCACCCGCCGCCCCTGATAAGTCGAGCCGATCGCTTCGGTGGAATCCTCGATCAGACGCAGGCCATGGTTGCTGGCGATTTCGCGCAGCGCCATCCAGGGCGCGGGATGCCCGTTGGTATTGCCGGCGAGGATGGCGCGGGTGTGCGGCGTGATTTTGGCCGCCACCTTGTCCGGCGCCAGTGTGCCCGACCAGTACTCGATGTCGGCGAACACCGGAGTGGCGCCCGCCAGCACGATGGCATGGGCGATCTGATGCCAGCTGTAGGGCGAAGCGATGACCTCATCCCCCGGCCCGATGCCCATGGCCTTCAGTACCAGCAGCAGCCCCAGGGTGCCGCTGGCCACGGCCACGCCCTGCCGACGGTCGGTGTAGTCGGCAAAAGCCGACTCGAAGGAGGCGACCATCGGCCCCTGACTCAGGCGCGGTGCGGTGAGGACGTCGCGCACCGCATCCAGTTCCTGTTGACTGATGTCGGGATCGGAAAGGGGAATCCAGCCTTGGTCCATGAGGGTTCCTTAGTCGCGTGCCGCGACGACGATGCCGGTTGCGGCATTCATGTCCTGCGTGATGTGCCAGCAGTGATCGCGGCCATCTACCAGGTACAGATTGAATGCCGGATATTCGCGAAACGCCTGTTCATCGCGCATGTCGAATGCATCGCAACGGGTCAGCGACAATCCGGGAAAAGTGCCGCGAAAATCCGTCAGCGGATTGCCACCCGCTGCCGGCGTGGCCAGCAGGCCATCGATGCGTACCAGATCGTCCGCGCTAATCATGATCACTCTCCCATCCGACGTGCTTCTACCGTGATCGGCAGCGCCGTTTCCGCCGCCATCGCCGGCAGTTCCAGGCGCCAGCCGTTGGCCAGCGTGACGATGCCGCCCCACATATCGGCCTGTTCCATCGACACGATGGGTTCTTCCAGATCCTTCTTCGGGATGTAGGCAGAGAGGATTCCCTTGGCGTCTTTTCTCAGCATCACTTTCATGGTGTTTCCTTATAGGTGTTTTGGTTAAGTGAGCGCTTCAAGCCGCTTCGGCGGTCATGCGTTTGACGATTGAAGCCAGGACATCAATCGCGTAATCAATTTCTGTTTCGGTCGTATGGCGGCTCAGGGAAAACCGCACCGTTGCCAGCGCTTCCGCCTCGGACAGCCCCATGGCCGTCAACACATGGGACGGCGCAGTGCCGCCGGCGGTGCAGGCCGCGCCGGACGAGGCGTAGATGCCGCTCTTGTCCAGCTTGTCGAGAATCGCTTCCGCCGGCAGTTCGCCAAAGCGCACGCTGCTGGTGTTGCCGATACGCATGGCCGCGCCGCCATTGATACGGGCGCAGGGAATGCGCATGCAAAGGCCCGACTCCAGGCGATCCCGCAAAGCGGCCATCGCCTCGACCTTGGCCGCCATTCCGTGTGCCGCAAGCGCGCAGGCCACGCCCAGGCCGACGATGGCGGGCACGTTCTCGGTGCCGCCGCGCCGGCTGCGTTCCTGATGGCCGAACAGCATGGGTTGCAGCTTCAGTCCTTTGCGCACGAACAAGACCCCCACCCCCTTGGGCGCGTGGAATTTGTGTCCGGCCAGCGACAGCAGGTCGACCGGCGTCTGCGCCAGATCGAGCGGCAACTTGCCCGCCACCTGCACTGCATCGGTGTGGAACAGCACCCCGCGGGCTCGGGCAAGCTGCGCGGCTTGCGCAACCGGAAACAGCACGCCGGTTTCGTTGTTCGCCCACATCAGCGAGACCAGCGCGGTGTCCGGCGTGATCGCCTGCTCCAGCGCCGCGAGGTCGAGCTGTCCCTCGCGGTCGACCGGCAACAGCGTGGTGCGCACGCCAGTCGTTTCCAGATGCGCCAGCAAACTCAGGGTGGAGGCATGCTCCACCGCGCTGACCACCACATGCTGCTTGCCCGGGCGCGCCGCCAGCGCGCCGAGTATGGCCAGGTGATTGGCTTCGGTGCCGCTGGCGGTAAACACGATCTCGGCGGGCGTGGCATTCAGCATCTGCGCCACCGCTGCGCGCGCCTGCATCAGCTGCGCCTTGGCCTGCTCGCCCACGGCATGTTTGCTGGACGGGTTGCCATAGTGGTCGCGCAGACAGGTCAGCACGGCATCCACGCAGTCGGGCGCCAGCGCCGTGGTGGCGTTGTTGTCCAGATAAATGCTGGTGTCCAGTTCCGTCATTGCCAAAAGCTCCGATCCGGGTCCCGATTCAAAAACTGCAACAGCGCATTCAAGGCGCCGAACTCTTTGTAAAACTGCCATTCGCGCTGCGCATGGTCCTTGCGGTACAAGCGCCATGCCCGCGAATCGGCGACATATTCCAGCCGCGCGATATCGATCACCCCGCCCGCCTTATCGACATTGCGCGAGCAACAGGGGCTCTGGATCAGGTAGCCCGCCTCGTCCGCCCGCACATCCGGGCTGACGTAGCGGTAACGCACCCGCGTGGCCAGCGCCCGTTCGATGCGTTTGCGATCTACATCGTTCGGGTGCATGCAGCCAGGCTGTCTTGCCACCGTGCCCACCGTTCGCTCCCATGCCTCACGCCGGGGCGATTTCTTCCTCGAGACACCCCACTACGCCGCCTTCGAGGAATTCGACCAGGTAGACCGGGATGTTCAGTTCTTCGTGGTAACCCACGTTGACGATTTCCCCCGGCGTGCCCGTGCTCACCAGCAAGGCCTCCGGCTCGCGGTCCGGATAGCTGCCGTCGTTGACCAGGTCGGCCGTCGCCAGAATGCGTTGGCCCCACTGGTATTTCGCTTCGCGTGGTTCGATCATGCTGTCACCCCTGAAAGATCGTCTGACTGGGCGGCACCGTCCGTACTTGATTCGGTGACGGCTGCCGGGATTGCATCGGTGGTGGCTTCAAGTTCCTTGCCGCGCATGCCGACCCGGTTGCCGCTTTCGATGAACTCGGTACCGTAGATGTAGAACTGCTGGAGAAAGGTGCCGATGCTGGTGACGTAGCCGATTTCGCCTTTTCTCACCAGGATTTCGCCGATGTCCTTGCCGGCATAGGTGCCGTCATTGCGCACCACCTTGAGGGACTTCACTTTTTGCCCGTACTCGAATATCGGCTGGGCGGTGAGTTCCACCACATCGCTATCACGACTGATCTTGGCCATGTTCCGACTCCTGAAAATGGTTCATTAAAAGGGGTGACAGGTCGGGTTCTGCTGCGCCATCCGGCTGAGGCCGGCGGGGCTTTCGTCCAGACGCTGACGGGCGGCATCCCGCACCAGTTCATCCGGGTCGTTGACCAGCCGCTGCACATGCCTGGGCTCGGCCCGGCTGGCCACTTCGTAACGCACGCGCCAGTCCGGATCGTCCAGCAGCAAGTGCAACTGGCCGGGCTTCATCCGCTTCGCCACTTCGCAGCGAACGGCTGAATCGTCATCCCTGGACATGGCCGGCAGCCACGCATCGCCGATGCGGACGGCCACCATGTGGCGCACTTCGGAATCCTCGTCGCGCATCATCCGGGTCAACAGGCTTTCCGGCAGGCGGCGCGCCACCACCAGCCGCACGTAGTAATCCGGGTCGTCCGCCATGCTGCCCAGATCGTGCGGATCGAGGCGCGATGCGACGCGTATCCGCACTTCGCGGTGCGGATCGTTCACCAATACCCGCAACTGTTTGGGCGGCAGTCGCAAGGCCGCGCTCCAGCGCACGGTTTCGTCCGGATCCTGGGTCAGTTGCGGCAGATGGAACACGTCCACGTATTTGGCCGCCACGGCACGCACTTCGAAATAGGCATGCGTCAGGTAGTCCTTGGCCAGATCCGGATTCCAGAA
Organism: Thiobacillus sp.; assembly: GCA_020057245.1. Classification (GTDB taxonomy): domain Bacteria; phylum Pseudomonadota; class Gammaproteobacteria; order Burkholderiales; family Thiobacillaceae; genus Thiobacillus. The sequence continues at coordinate 17,841 of JAGVGD010000046.1, forward strand.
AAAGAAGCGGTCGATCCGCTTGGCGTAGCGGTCTTCCACGCAGGCCTGGCCGATGCGGCAGCGATCCTGCTCAAGCAGGGCCTGGCGCGTACAGACCGTGCAATCCACTGCACCGCCTTGCCAGTCAACCGGAGGGCCCAGATCGCTTGGACTCGGTTTACTCATCCTCGTCCTCCAGTCCATGCCGTGCCAGCACTTGAAGCAGCACCGTGGCGTTCAGCTTGTCGCTCGGATCGAGTTCCAGCATCTTCGCCAGAATGTCATGGCTCAGTTCCAGCCGACCCAGGCGCATCTGCAGATAGCCGCAGGCCTTCAGGGTGAACAGGTAAAAGCGCGGCAGAATGGCGTCGTAGCTGCTGAACTCTGCATCGCCGCGCTGCACCTGACGCCAGTCCCCGTTGAGCCGGTTATCGCCTGCCGCTTTCAGCAGGCAGCGGTCCGCCACCTCCAGCGCATCAGCGAGACGTCCCTTGTAGAAATAGAAGCGGTACAGCGCGATCAGTACGGCTGCGTGGCCGGGCGCCAAAGCCTGCGCCTGGAACAGATGGTTTTCGGCAAGCGCATCGTTCTGGTAGTTGAGGCCGGCCAGATGCAGATGCTGCTCGACCGCTGCCGGCAGATGGCCGCCCAGGCAGGCGCCCGCCAGCCATTCGGGATCGAGGTCCGCCGGCATGTCCGGGGACGCTGTCACGCCTCTGTCCTCAGTCGCTTCGCTTGTACGCATGGCCCGCTCACGCCCGTCTCGTTTCAGTGCGTGTGACTGTGGCCGTGGCCGAGGCCGGAGATATCGATGCTGGCACTGCTGCTGGAGCTGCCGCAGGAACCGCAGGTCGACGGCGTGGCCGTGATGAAACTCAGCCCGCCGCCGGTCGGCGATTCGCTGAAATCGATGGTCGCGCCTTCCAGCAGCAGGCGGCTTTCCGCCGGCAGGAAGAACTTGACCGTATTGACCTCGACGACCGCGTCGCCGGGAAGCGCCGCCGCCTCCACCGTGAACTCCGAGGCCAGCCCGGAACAGCCGCCCGCGCTCACGCTCAAACGGAAGCCTGCGCTGTCGCCGGCGCCGCCGAAACGCACCATGCGGCTGATGAATTTTTCCGCGGCAGCAGTCAATTTGAGTTCCATAGTGTTCTCCTAGGCCGCCACGTAACGCGGGTAGCTGTTGTCGATGACGCAGGTATCGTCGACCGGACAGACGGCCACGCACTGCGGTTCGTCGAAGTAGCCAATACACTCGCTGCACTTCTCCGGCTTGATGATGAAAGTGCCGTCCTTCTCGCGGATGGCGTTGTTGGGGCACTCCGGCTCGCACGCCGAACAGGCGGTGCACTGGGAAGAGATGATTTTGAAAGCCATGGTGTTTCTCCTAACGATTGCTTTAAGTTTTGCGCTTTAAATTTTGTGTGGTGACGTCATGCCGCGATGTAGGCGCCCTGACGGATGTCGGCGTCGCCGCGCACCTCGTGAACAACTTCACCGGACTTCACTTTCGCCAGGTATTCCTTGAAATACTTGACGGCCGACTGTTCGATGAATTCGTGCGCGTACTTGTCTACCGGATCGATGCCGGCCGCCTTCAGGCTGTCCTTCGGACAACCGCCGATCTTGGCCACGAACACGGCGACGCAATCGTTGATGGCGCGGATCACGGTCGGCAGCGTGTCCTCTTCGCCATAACCGCCCTGGCAATAGAGGTCGACGCGACGATGGCCCACGAACTTGGAACCCTGGGTGCTGAGTTCGTAAATCTGGAACTCCTGGGCATGACCGAAGTGTTCGTTGACCCGCCCATGACCTTTGGTCGCGACCGCGATCAGCACTTTGAGGTCGCTGAATTCGGCCTCCAGACCCGCCATCTCGGCCTGCTTGGCCAGCACGGTCGCCTGACGCTCTTCTTCCACTTTTTCCTGGTAAGCCTTGCGTCCCTCGGCGTCGTACTGAATGTCCATTTCCATGACTTTTTCAGTGCTGAACTCGGACGAGCGGTCTTCGCCCAGCAGGCCCACGGCATCGGCGCGGCACTGGCGGCAATGGCGCATCATGTTCATCTCGCCCTCGCAGCTATCCTGCAGCGCTTTCAACTCCTGCGCGGTGGGGCCGCGCTGGCCGTTGAGGCCGAATACCGTGCCATGCTCCGGCGCGGAAATCAGCGGCATGATGTTGTGCAGGAAAGCGCCGCGCGACTTGACCGCCTTGTTCACTTCGACCAGGTGCTTGTCGTTGATGCCCGGGATCATCACCGAGTTGACCTTGCACAGAATCCCGCGCTCGGTCAGCATCTCCAGCCCGCGCATCTGGTGTTCGTGAAGAATGCGCGCCGCATCGATGCCTTTCCAGCGCTTGTTCTTCCAGAAGATCCACGGGTAAATGTGCTGCCCGACTTCGGGATCGACCATGTTGATCGTGATGGTGACGTGGTCGATGTTGAACTGCGACAGACGCTCCACATGCTCCGGCAGGGCCAGGCCGTTGGTGGACACGCACAGCTTGATGTCCGGAGCGGTCTCGGCAACGAGTTCGAAGGTCTTGAAGGTCTTCTCGGGATTGGCAAGGGGGTCGCCAGGCCCGGCGATGCCCAGTACCGTCATTTGCGGAATGGTGGACGCCACCGCCAGCACTTTTCTGGAGGCCTGTTCCGGCGTGAGTTTTTCGCTCACCACGCCGGGGCGCGATTCGTTGGCGCAGTCATACTTGCGGTTGCAGTAATTGCACTGGATGTTGCATGCCGGCGCGACCGCCACATGCATGCGGGCAAAGTGGTGATGCGCCTCCTCGCTGTAGCAAGGATGGTTTTTAACTTTTTCCCAAATCGCCGGATCCATGTCTTCCGGTGCGGTGGATGAACCGCAGCTGGCTTTTCCGCCTTCGCTGGAAGTACCGCAACCCTTATGCTCTGCGATCTGCTGCAAGACCTGATCCAGGGGCTTGCCCTGGCTGCTTTCTACACTCGCCACACTTGCTTGATTGTCCACGCTTGGCTCCTGTCCGTTTCAACCTCAACCCGTGGCGATCAAGACTCCGATCGCCCGCTAAATGCGTTCACGCACAAGCAATCAGCAACAAGCGTGCCATTCGATATATATCGATAAATACCTTTTGATTTAATGACTTACACAGGATGTACATTTGTCGCAGTTGCGACAAACCGTGAATACGGCGGAAGGAAATTGTCGGGAAGGCTACAGCGGGGTAACAGCGGAGAAACCGGGGTGCGACGTTCAGCGCGGAACCGCGCGCACCCGGCCTAAAGACGTTTGACTTCGATGTTGTAACGCGACAGGGCGTAACCGATCTGGCGCGGCGTCAGGTTCAGCAGACGCGCAGCCTTCGCCTGCACCCAGCCGCACTGCTCCATCGCCCACACCAGACGCTCGCGCTCGGTCATGTGCGCCGGTTCGTGCCCGGCGCCGGCTTCATCCAAATCGCCGACCGCCTGCGGCGCGCTGGCAGTTGTCGGCATGGCCAGTGCAATCGGGATCACATGCTGCGCCTCCCCATAGTGCTGGAGCACCTGCGAAAAACACTTGTTCTGCTGACACGGCAAATCCACATCCTGGATCGTGCTGGATCGGGTCATCGTCGCCGTGCGCTCGACGCAGTTTTCCAGCTCGCGCACGTTGCCGGGCCAGTTGCACTTGAGCATCACCTCCAGCGCAGCGGGGGTGATGGAAAGCTTGCGGTCATTGTCCTTGTTGAACTTTTCCAGAAAGTGTTCGATGAGCGGCGGAATATCTTCGCGCCGGTCGCGCAGGGGAGGCAGGAAAATGCTCACCACGTTGACGCGGTAGTAGAGATCGGCGCGGAAGGTGCCCTTGGCCACATCCTCTTCCATGTTGCGGTTGGTGGCGGCGATCAGGCGCACGTCCACCTTGATCGACTTGTTGCCACCCACCCGCTCGAATTCCCGCTCCTGCAGCACGCGCAGCAACTTGGTCTGGAACAGCGGCGAGACCTCTCCGATTTCGTCCAGAAACAGGGTGCCGCCCTGCGCCATTTCGAAACGGCCCTTGCGTTCCTGCGTCGCACCGGTGAACGAGCCCTTTTCGTGGCCGAACAATTCGGATTCGAGCAGGGTTTCCGACAGCGCGGCGCAATTCACCTTGATGAAGGGCGCGTCCTTGCGCGGGCTCAGATAATGCACCGCGCGGGCGATGACTTCCTTGCCGGTGCCGCTTTCGCCGCGCAGCAGAACCGTCGATCTGCCAGGCGCGGCCTGATGCACTTCGGCGAACACGTCCTGCATCCGCTTGCTGTGACCAATGACATTGGTCAGGCTGTATTTGCCCTGCAATTCCTTCTGCAGGCGATGCTGGCGCTGCATCAGCTCCTCGCGCTCGGCGGCCACATTGTTGTGCAGGCGGGTGGTCTGGCCGATCAGGTTCGCCACCATGGACAGGAAGCGTACATCGGCCTCGAAATTTCCCGGCCCGCCGTCCATTTCACGGTCGACGCTCAGCACCCCCACGGTTTCGCGCCCGACCTTGATCGGCACGCCGATAAAGGCAACGACACGCCCGCCGGTCATGCTGCGCGACTCGGTTCGATTGAGGAACAGCGGCTCTTTCGTCACATCGGGCACCACGATGGGCACGCCGGTGCCCAATATCTTGCCGGTGATGCCCTCGCCCTTGCGGAAGCGGCCCCGGCTTGCTGCCTCGGCCGACATGCCGGTTGCCTCAACAACGTGCAGATCGCCGGAGGGCTGCACCAAACTGACCATGCCCCGCCGCATTTTGAGATGCGAGGAAAGCACGCCCAGGACCTCCCGCGCAGTCTTGTTCAGGTCGAGAGAAGAACTCAGTATCTTGCTGATTTCATAGATAGTCGTGAGCTCGATGCCCGATTCGTGATCAGTTAACGCACCCATATCTCTAACCCTCATTGAACTCTTCAGGGACGTGCCAACACGCAAATAGTTCAACCATATTGAATATCAGCAAATATCGAGCCAGCTGCATCAAGCAAAGACAAGCACCAGGCCGGGCCGCCGAATGCATGCCCGGTTTTTCGCTCTCCGCACCCCGGTCAACAGCGCATTCGTAAATCAGCTCCCCGCCAGGTCCCGAATCACCGATCCCCCCACCGTATCGAGCGGATCGAGTTCCAGCAGCTTGGCCAGAATGGCGCGGCTGTCTTCGCCCTGTCCCTGCCGCAGGCGAATGAAAGCGAGCGCCTTGAGGGTGAACAGATAGAAGTGCTGGGGCGCATCGACGCGGCGCCAGTCGGCTGAAGCGGCATCGAGCCGGGTCCAGTCCGCGCTGAAGCCGCCTTGATGCGCGGCGATGTCGAGCGCACGCAGGGCGACTTCCTCGGCCTGCGGCAACATGCGCTTGTAGAAGTAGAACTTGTACAAGGAGAAATACACCGGCAGGCACTCGGGGGCGAGCGCCTGCGCGGTGCACAGCAGGAATTCCGCGCGCTCGGTGTTGTGATACGAGGCGACAGCCTGCGCCAGCCAGTCTGCCACCCCGGGCGGCACCGCCCCTTCGGCGATGCCGGGGATGACGTTCACCAGATTTCCGACGGCAACTGCAGACGCGCCACCGGCTTGTCACCGAGCAGGTGCTCGTCGACGATGGTTGCGACATCGTCCTTGGTGACCTTGGCGTACATGACCCCCTCGGGATACACCAGCACATGCGGGCCGTTGCAGGGGCCGAGGCAGCCGGTATTGCTGAGAGCGAAGCGTCCGTTCAGGTTGCGCTGCTGGAATGCGTAGGCAAATTCCTCCCAGATTTCGGTGGCGCCGCTTTGCATGCAGGAGCCACGAGGATGGCCGGGACCACGATTCTGGACGCAGATAAAGACGTGTTTTTCAGGTTTCGGCATGCGCGTGCTCACTTATCAAGATGAATGGACGGATTGCAGGTCGCCGCAGATGCGGCTCACCCTTCCCTTGCCGGAAGGGCGTTCGGGGAAAGCGGAGAGGCGGCGGATTGCGGCGCATAACGGCCGATCCATTTTTCCAGTTCGGCCACGTGTTCCGCCTCTTCTTCGGCAAACTCGCGGGCCATCGCCCTGACCTCGGGGTCGCCGGTGCTGGCCGCGATGCCCGCATAGAAGGCATGACCGCGACGCTCTCCATCGAGGGCCAAGGCCAGGGCATTGTTCGCATCAATCAGGCAGTCGACGCCGATCCAGTCGAACTGCTCGGGACTGATGCCGTCAGGCCAGCTGTATCCCTCGGCGGCCAGTGCGGGCAACTGGTGAAAGCCGCCCCGCTCAATCGCCAGCGCAAGATGCTTGCGGGAGAAAACCGCCATCTGGCGAAAAAACTTCTCCACTTCGGCATTGCCGTCGGTACGCATGCTGTCGGCCAGCTCTTCGTAGCGCCGCGCCGCCTCGCGTTCCAGTTCCACGGCATGCGCCAGGAATACGTTGATGTCTTCCATGCGTATCAGCCGAACTTGAACAGGATGCCGTAGCCGCCGCGCGGATACTCCCAGTCCACGTTGCGATAGGTCGAGCAGATGATGCGGCAGGTGCCGCATTCCAGGCAGCCGTCGGTGATCAGCACCACCTGGCCGTTGCCTTCGGCGGTGTAGCAACCCGCGGGGCAGCACACCGTGCATTCCTGGGTCTTGCACTCCACCCGGCAGGTTTCCTGGTTGATGATGTTGATGTGCGGCCGCCCGGCGTCGACGCGGTAGCGGTTCTGGAACAGTTTCTCTTCAATCTTGACGGGGATCATTCGAATGCCCTCCACATTTTGAACGCGTCGCCCATCAGTCCGAACAGGGAGCGACGTTGTTTGAAGCTCTTGCGAATCTCACGCTCCTTGGACTTCTTGTCCACGCCATCCACGGTCAGCATGGTGTGGGCGGCCCGATTGAGCAGTTCGGGATAGGTGGTGAAGAAATGATTGTTCTTGTGGAAAATCTCCGGCATGTTCTTGTACTTCTTCATGTCCTTCATGACGAAGCTGTCTTCCAGCCGGCCCTGGTAGCGCGCGAGGTTGGCCGCGGTCATCGGCAGCTTCTTTTCCTTCAGGTCGATCACCGCCTCGGCAGCGTAGCGGCCGGTGGTCATCGCCAGGTTGGAACCTTCGCGGTGCACCGCGTTGACGAACATGCCGGCATCGCCCACGATCATCCAGCCCTCGCCGTAGAGCTTGGGCATCGCCTTGTAGCCGCCTTCGGGGATCAGGTGCGCGGTGTATTCCTTCATCTCGCCGCCGGCGAGCAAGGGTTTGATCGCGGGGTGCGCCTTCATCTTTTCCAGCAGTTCGTAAGGCGTGATTTTCTGCTGCTTGAAATCGGACAGCATGCAGCCGACGCCGATGGTGAGCGAATCCTTGTTGGTGTAGAGAAAGCCGGTACCCATCATGCCCTGGGTGATCTTGCCCGCCATCTCGATCACCACGCCTTCACCCTCGCCGATGTTGAAGCGGCTCTGGATCGTTTCTTCCGGCAGGAAATGAATCTCCTTCACCGCCAGCGCCACGTCCTTGGGTTCGAGTTCGGCATGGAATCCGGCCTTCTTGGCCAGCAGCGAATTGACGCCGTCGGCGAGCACCACCACGTCGGCGTAGATCGCGCCGTTTTCGCGGTCGGTCTGCACGCCGATCACCCGGTTGCCGTCCATCAGCAGATTGGTGACAGTGGTTTCGCACACCAGCAGCGCGCCCGCCTCCTGCACCCGTTTCGAGAACCACTTGTCGAACTGGGCGCGAATGATGGTGTAGCGGTTATACGGCTCCTGGTTGAACTCGGCGGAGCGGTAGGTAGTGCCGATGTAGGACTCGTCGTCCAGCACCCACATCTGCTGCTCGATCAGGTGACGCTCGAGCGGCGCATCCTCGCGGAAGTCCGGAATGATTTCCTCCAGCGCCTTCGAATACAGGATGGCGCCCTGCACGTTCTTGGAGCCGGGGTATTCGCCGCGTTCGATCTGCAGCACTTTCAATCCGGACTTGGCCAGCGTGTAGGCGGCCGCGTTGCCGGAAGGCCCCGCGCCGATCACGATGGCGTCGAATTTTTCGTCCATGGTTCTTCTCCTGTACGGGTGCGGCTAGACGGCCACTTTCAAGGTTGCGAGCTGTTGCCGGAAGGCTTCGGTGAGCGCCGGCAGGATCGTCATCGCGTTGCCGACGATGCCGTAGGTGGCGAAATCGAAAATAGGCGCATTGGGATCGCTGTTGATGGCGATGATCACGTCCGACGCGTCCATCCCCACCCGGTGCTGGATCGCGCCGGATATGCCGGCGGCGATGTAGAGCTTGGGACGCACGGTCTTGCCGGACTGACCGACCTGGCGGTCGAGTTCCACCCAGCCGGCCTGCACGATCGGGCGGGTTGCGCCGACTTCGGCGCCCAGCACCTTGGCCAGGTCCCAGATCAGCTGGAAATTCTCCGGGCGCTTCATGCCGCGTCCGCCGGCGACGATGATGTCGGCGAAGGGCAGCTGCGGTTTGCCCTGCAGATTGTCCGGAATGTATTCGAGCACCTTGGTCACGATCTCGCTCTCGGTCATGCCGAGCGCATGTTCGACGATGCTGCCGGTTCGGGTCGTGTCGGGCTTCGGCAGGCTCATCACCCGGGGGCGCACCGTGGCCATCTGCGGCCGGTAGTTGAGGGTCACGATGGTGCACAGCAGGCTGCCGCCAAAGGTGGGCCGGGTGGCCGCCAGGCTGCGGTTTTCCATATCGATGTTGAGCTCGGTGCAGTCCGCGGTGAGCCCGGTCTGCAAGGTGGTGGCGACGCTGCCGGCGAGGTCGCGGCCGAGCGTGGTGGCGCCGAGCAGCAGGATTTCCGGCTGGTAGGCGTTGACCAGATCGGTCAGCCCCTTGGTGAAGGGCTGGTTGCGATAGTCGGCCATCAGCGGGTCTTCCATCAGGTAGCAGAGGTCGGCGCCGTAATGGAAAGCCTCCTCGCAGAAGCGCCGCGTCTGGATGCCGGGCGCGCCCATCACCACGCCGGCCAGCGGCACGCCCAGTTTGTCCGCAAGCTTGCGGCCCTCGCCCATCAGTTCCCATGACACGGTATGGGCCACGCCGCGCTCGTGCTCGACAAACACCCACACGCCCTTGTAGGACGCCAGACGCGGATCCAGTTCGAACTTGCGCCGCCCGGCGGGTTTTTTCGGCGCTTCCTTTTCGGTTTCTTCACTCATGACTCAATCCTTCCTGGGGTGCGTTCTAGGCGTTGGCCTTGGCAATGTCTTCATGCAGATTGGGAAACTTGGTGAACATCTTGGCCAGCAGCGTGACCGCAAGATCCTTCGGCTGCTTGCTCTCGCAGTCAATGATTTCGGCGGGGATCGTCTTGGCCTGCGGCGCGAACACCTTGCTGACGATGGTGGGCGAGCCCTTGAGGCCGATCTTGCTCACGTCGGTGATGCCGGCGGCGTCCTTGTCCCACAGCTTGAGCGGGTAGCGCGCCGCGCGAAACATGTTGGGCAGGGTCGCGAAACGCATTTCGTTGGTGCCTTCGAGCATGGTGATCAGGCACGGCAGGCGGGTTTTCAGCACCTGCACGCCGCCTTCGGCGCGGCGATGCAGGGTGATTTCCCGGTTCTCCAGATCGAGATCGGTAATGCTGGAAACGTAGGTCAGCAACTGCAGGTCCATGCGCTTGGCGATGCCGGGCCCGACCTGCGCGGTGTCACCGTCGATGGTCTGCTTGCCGGCAAAAACGATGTCCACCGGCATGTCTTCATGAATTTTCTGGATGGCCGAAGCCAGCGCAAAACTCGTCGCCAGCGTGTCGGAACCGGCGAAGGCGCGGTCGGTCACCAGAATCGCGTCGTCGGCGCCGAACGAGATGGCCTTGCGCAGCGCGGCCTCGGCCTGCGGCGGTCCCATCGACAGCACGGTGACGCGGCCACCGTATTCGTCTTTGAGGCGCAGCGCTTCTTCCAGCGAGAACAGGTCGTAGGGATTGACGATGGCCGGCACGCCCTGGCGCATGATGGTGTTGGTCACCGGGTGCACGCGGATTTGCGCGCTGTCCGGAACCTGCTTGATGCAAACGACGATATGCATGGTGTCGACTCCTAACGCGACGGCAGCGCCGAGCGCATGCTGTCCAGAGAGATGTGCTGTTTGCCATCGGTGTCCTGAAACACCTTGAACACTTTTTCCTGCGCCGGCGTCGAGCACACGAAGTCGGTGTAGGCCTTGCCCAGCGCCTCCCGGCACACCCCGCGCAGGGTGTCGTCGTCCATCTCGGCCGTCCCCGGCGTGGCCCGCAGGTACTGGTTGAATCGCTTCAGGATGTGCAGCCGGTTCACGTTGATGACCGGCTGTTCGTAGGGAATCTGGAAATAGTCCAGAAACTCTTCCGCTGCCGATAAGGTGCTCATGGTTTTGAGTAGGTCGCTCATGGTTTTCCCGTCCGTGAAATTCAGTGAGTGATGCGTTTCGGCCTGCTTGCCGGATGAACCGGCCCGCAGATGTCGCCGCAGCTGGCGCAATCGTTCGATGTCGCAGCGGCCTCGCCTTCCGGCGTGACACCCAGCTGCTGTTCCAGATGGGCGATGCGTTCGAGCAGGCAGGCAATCGCCTTGCCCACCGGGTCCGGCATCAGGTGGTGATCGAGGTCGATGCCCTGCTGGGTGCGCCGCTGATTGGCGGGCAACACCACCCGCCCCGGGATGCCCACCACGGTCATGCTGTCCGGCACATCCTGGATCACCACCGAATTCGCGCCGACGCGGGCGCCGCGGCCGACCGTGATCGGACCGAGGATCTTCGCGCCCGCCCCCACCACCACCCCGTCGCACAGGGTGGGATGGCGCTTGCCGGCATTCCAGGAGACGCCGCCAAGGGTGACGCCGTGATAAAGCGTGACGTCGTCGCCTACTTCGGCGGTCTCGCCGATGACGACCCCGCAGCCGTGATCGATGAAGAAGCGGCGGCCGATGGTGGCGCCGGGATGGATGTCGACCTGAGTGAACATGCGCGCAAAAAAGCTGACGAAACGCGCGGGAAAGCGCCAGCTGCGCCCCCACATCACGTGCGCGAGTCGATGCCAGAACAGGGCATGGACGCCGGGGTAAGTGGTGATGACTTCCCATGTGGTGCGCGCGGCCGGGTCGCGCTGGAACACGCAGGCCACATCTTCGCGCAGCAAGGCGAACAAGCCCGGAACCGGTTGCGGTGCCGGGGTGGCCAGAGTCTGGGGATCGATCATCGCGGTCATGCCGGGCTCCCCGTCAGGACTGGATCGATGCGCGCGGCATCGCTTCCAGATAAAAGCGTTCGAGGTCGTCGGCGTTCGGCGTGCGCTTGGTCGAAACAGCGTGTTCCCGAATGCGCGCGAGCATGGCCTTGGCTTCAAATTCGGTGAGCGCGATGCCGATGCCGGCGTAGGCGTGCTTGACCGCGCTGGAACCCGAATGCTTGCCGAGCACCAGCGTGTGGGTGCGCCCGACCGATTCCGGGGCCACGCCCTGATAGTTGAGCGGATTCTTGATCAGGCCATCCACATGGATGCCCGCCTCATGCGTGAACACTGCCTCGCCGACGATGCTCTTGTTGACCGGAATCGGGCGACCCGAGGCAATCGACACCAGGCGCGAGATTTCCGGAAAGTGGCGGCTGTCGATACCGGTTTCGATGTTGTAGAGCTGGTGCATCGCCGTGATGGATTCCTCCAGCGCGGCATTGCCCGCACGCTCGCCCAGGCCGTTGACCGTGGTGTTGATGTGGCTGGCGCCGGCGAGCACCGCAGCCAGCGTATTGGCCGTCGCCATCCCCAGATCGTTGTGGGCGTGCATTTCGAGTTCGAGATCGCTGGCCTGATGCAATTGATCGATCCGTTTGTAGGTGCTGAACGGATCCATCAAGCCGAGCGTATCGGCAAAGCGGAAGCGCCGCGCACCGGCAGTCTCGGCCGCTTCCAGCACGCGCAGCAGAAAATCGGTATCCGCGCGCGAACTGTCTTCGCCGCCGACGCAGACTTCCATGCCGAGATCCTGTGCGCGGCGGACGAAATAGCCGATGGTGTCGAGCACCCATTCGCGATCGCGCCCCAGCTTGTGGCGGATTTGAATATCCGAAACCGGAATCGACAGATTGACGCGCGGTACGCCGCAGCTGGCCGCAGCAGCCAGATCGGGCTCACTCATGCGACCCCATACCATCAGGCTCGACGGCAGCCCGAGGCTGGCTATGGCCATGATGTTGTCGCGTTCTTCGGGCCCCATGACCGGAATGCCCACTTCCATTTCCTTCACCCCGGCGGCGGCCAGCGCGCGTGCGATGGCGATGCGTTCTTCCGCAGTAAACGTCACGCCAGCGGTCTGCTCGCCATCGCGCAGGGTCGTGTCGTTGACGACTACAGAAGATTGGGCCATGTCCGCTCCGGAGAAGAATGCTTGCATCAAGCATTCAGCAAGCGGCGTGCCAGGGTGACTTTCTTTATTGAATCAGTCAGTTAACTGATATGAGCGGATACGGGCAAGGGAGCGGAAACGACATTTGTCGGGGTTTGTAAGGATTGCGACACAGCGCTCAGGCGGCCAGCGCCAATGCGGCAAAGTCTTCCAGCGCATACCCCAGATCGGCAGCGACCGCAGGATGCGTGACCCGGCCGCGATACACGTTAAGCCCCGCCCGCAAACCCGGATGATCCTGCAACGCCCGCGCGTAGCCCTTGTCGGCCAGTTCCAGCGCCAGCGGCAAGGTGGCCTGCGTCAGCGCCAGGGTCGCGGTGCGTGCGGCGGCGCCCGGCATGTTGGTCACGCAGTAATGCACCACGCCGTGTTCGACATAGGTGGGGATGGAATGCGTGGTGGGACGCGAGGTCTCGGAACAGCCGCCCTGGTCGATGGCAATGTCCACCAGCACCGAGCCCGGCTTCATCGCCTTGACCATCTCGCGCGTCAGCAAGCAGGGCGCGCGCTTGCCCGGAACGAGCACGGCGCCGATGACCAGGTCCGCCTCGCGCGTGAGTTCGGCAATGGCGACAGCTTCGGAAAATCGCGTTTTCACGCGCATGCCAAACACATCGTCGAGGTAGCGCAGGCGCGCCAGGCTGATGTCGAGCACCGTGACTTCCGCGCCGAGGCCGATCGCCATCTTGGCCGCGTTAAGGCCGGACGC
>JAGVGD010000142.1 GCA_020057245.1 Thiobacillus sp.
TACAAAAGCGGGGCGAGTTCTTTGACGCCCACCCGGCAGGCTCGATTTCCGGGGTTTCGGGGATCAGCGGGGTCGCCTTTTCTTTGGTTACTTTCTTTTTGCGAGGAAAAAGAAAGTGACTAGCCGCCGGGCTACCCCCGGCCAACTTTAAGTAGCCAAACGAGCACCTTCACCCATCCGCCCTACGCGTTGCCCCCGGTGCGTGTCACCGATGGCCGAGTGCCAAACCCAACAACACACCAAAGCTCGAAAGTATTGCCGGACCAAGCCATGTCAGGTAGTAAGATTTCCGGAAACCTGAGCAGAAAAATTTTTTATAGCCAATTTCATAGCATCCAACCCAATGACAGATCATCAGAATAAAAGGCGCCATCCATGAATCAGAAGGAGTCTTTAGCCACCATCCCCAACAAATCATAGCGATGCCAAAATTTATCACCACCGTAAACACAAGAACGAAACCCATTCCCCAGCCTACCGGTTCCTCTGAACCGCGATGCTGATTCTCAGGATCGTTATTTCGTAGCCGATTAGGGCCAGGCCCTGTCTTTTGCCTCAAGCCCCACATATTTTTCTTCATTACAGACGCTCGGCCGGCGGAATCAGCCTAATCCACCCACCCAGCGCGCCACGCATCTCATCCAGCGTGAGATGCCGCATCAGCCCCCGGTTGCCGGGCGCCATCTGATCCCAAACGCAGCGCAGGCTGCGCACATCCGGCCGGGCGGGGTCATGCAGGCGAAACTCGGTGATGTAATACAGAAAACTCGGCTGGCCATCGTCGTAAACAAAGCGCGCCTTGCGCAGCGGCGACGGGACCGCAGCCGTAATCGAGCTGATGCTGCGCGTGACCTGCGTCACGTCCAAGCGTCCCGGTTGCAGCATCTGCACCTGATCACTCAGCGTGTTCACTTCCATGATGCAGAACGGGTCCTGTTCCTGCACCCCGTTGCGCGGCACGATCTGGCCGTACTGCAAACGCACCGTCGCCGAACCGGGGTTGATCGGCAGCACCCGATTGAGCTGCACCGACCAGCCCGGCGAAAAGCCGTAATACGGCGACGCCGGATCGGGCGAGCCCAGGCTGCTGCAGCCGCCGATTGCCACCATCCCAAGCACTGCGCTGACCCCTATTCCGCTTCGCATGTCTGCCTCCTGTCACTCGGGCCGAATCTTGAACCACGCCGCATACAAGGCCGGCAGGAAAAACAGCGTGAGGAAAGTCGCTGCCACCAGTCCGCCCATCACCGCGAACGCCATCGGCCCCCAGAAAATCGAGCGCGACAGCGGAATCATCGCCAGCGCCGCGGCCGCTGCGGTGAGGGTGATCGGGCGCATCCGCCGCACCGTGGATTCGATGATCGCATCCCACTGCGACAGGCCGCGGGCGATGTCCTGCTGGATCTGGTCGACCAGAATCACCGAATTGCGCATGATCATGCCGGCCAGGGAAATGATGCCGAGCAGGGCGACGAAGCCCATCGGCTGGCCGCTCGCCAGCAGGGCGATTGCCACGCCGATAATGCCGAGCGGCGCGGTCAGCACGACCAGCAGCGCGCGCGAGAAATTACCGAGCTGCAGCATCAGCAGGGTGAAGGTGGTGATCAGGATCAGCGGCCACGAGGCGCCGATGGCCGAGTTGGCCTTGGCGCTGCTTTCCACCGGGCCGCCGATTTCCAGCCTGAACCCCGGCGGCAGCTGCGCCTTGAACGCGTCCACCTGCGGCGCCAGGGCGGCGACGATGGTGTCGGGCTGCACCGCGCCCACCGGGTCGCCGCGCACCGCGATGGTCGGCAGACGGTCGCGCCGCCAGATCACGCCGTCTTCGAACACCGGCTCGATCCGGGCGATCTGTCCCAGCGTCACGCTGTGGCCGTTGAAGTTGCCAATCGGCAGGGCGCGCAACGCGTCGACATCGGTGTGTTCGCTGCGCGGGGTGCGCAGTACCACATCGATCAACAGATCGTTTTCGCGAAACTGGGTGAGGTTGACGCCCGCCAGCTGCAGGGCCAGCACGCGCCCGACCTGTTCCGAGCTCAGACCCAGCGCCTTGATCTTGTCCTGATCCAGCTGCGCCTTCATGGTCAGCGATTGTTCGTTCCAGTCGAGGTTCACCGCCGTGACCTGCGGCTGCGCGGCGACGATCTTGCGCAGTTTCTCCGCCTCGATCTTGAGCTGCGGGATATCGCTGCCGGAGAGCCGGTACTGCACCGGGTAGCCCGCCGGCGGGCCATATTCGAAGCGCACGGCGCGGCCGCGCACATTGGGAAAATCGGTCTCGAACAGTTGGCGGATGCGGGCAATTTCGCGCTCGCGCGCGGGCACGTCCTGCGCAATCACCACCAGCTGCGCGAAGTTGCGGTTGTTCAGGCGCTGGTCCAGACCCAGCACGAAGCGCGGCGCGCCCTGACCGATGTAGTTGATGACGTGCGCCACGTCCTTGTCCTTGCGCAACAGGGATTCGAGGCGGACCGCCTCGGCGCGGGTGGCGTCGATGGAGGCGCCTTCCGGCAGCCACATCTCGATCAGGATTTCCTGACGGTCGGACTGCGGGAAAAACTGCTTCTCCACTTTCTGCATCGCCGCCACGCCGACGACCAGCGCCAGCACCGTCAGCGCAATCACCGTGCGGCGATGCGTGACGCACCAGGTGACTGCCGCGCGGAAGCGCCGGTAAAACGGCGTGTGATAGGTCGCGTCCTCGTCGGCGACCCGATGCGCCGGCTTCAACAGCACGTAACCCAGATAGGGCGTGACCACCACCGCCACCAGCCAGGACGACAACAGCGCGATCGTCGTCACCGCAAAAATGGCGAAGGTGTATTCGCCCACCATCGACTTGGCCAGCGCAATCGGCAGGAAGGCGGTGGCGGTCAGCAGCGTGCCGGTCAGCATCGGAAACGCGGTGGACTGGAAGGCGTAGGTCGCCGCCTCGAAGCGTCCCCAGCCGGCTTCGAGCTTGTGCGCCATCATCTCGACCGCGATGATGGCGTCGTCCACCAGCAGGCCGAGCGAGATGATGAGCGCGCCGGTGGAAATGCGATGCAGGTCGATGTCGAACAGCCACATCACGCTGAAGGTGATCGCCAGCACCACCGGGATGCTCAGCGTCACCACCAGGCCCGCACGCCATTTCAGCGCCAGAAAGGTCACCGCCAACACGATGGCGACCGCTTCCAGAAAGCTCTGCATGAACAGCTTGACTGCGCGGCTGACGATGCTGGGCTGGTCGTGAATCTGGCGGATTTCTACGCCTACCGGCAGCGATTTTTGCAGCGCATCCATGGCCGCAGCTACGGCGTGCCCCATCACCACCACATCGCCGCCGTCCGCCAGCGACACCCCGAGCAGCACGGCCGCTTCGCCCTGCGAGCGGATTTCGGTGGCGGGCGGATCTTCGTAGCGCCGTGTCACTTCGGCAATATCGCCCAGCCGCAGGCTGCGCCCGCCCAGCTTGACGATGCCTTCGCGCAGGCGCTCGACATCGGAATACGGCCCCGACACGCGCAGCGGGATCGACAGCACGTCGTTTTCCACCCGGCCGTTGGCCACCACGCTGTTCTGTTCCTGCACCGCCTGGATCAGCTGCTGCGCGGTGATCCCCAGGGTGGCGAGCTTCTGCGTCTGCACCTCAATGTAGATTTTTTCCGGCACCACCCCGAACAGTTCGACCTTGCCGACGTTGGGCAGGCGTCGCACCTCGCGCTGCGCGTCTTCGCCGATTTTCCGCAGGTCGGCGCGGGAGAAACCGTCGCCGGTGATGGCGTAGATCGAGCCGAAGGTGTCGCCGAATTCGTCGTTGAAAAACGGCCCCTGCACCCCGGCCGGCAGTTGCGGCTTGAGATCGCCGATTTTCTTGCGGATCTGGTACCACACTGCCGCCACGTCGCGCCCGCGCACGGTTTCCTTGATGTTGACGAACAGCGCGGTCTCGCCCGGTTTGGCGTAGCTCGCCACGTAGTCCAGCTCGGGCAGTTCCTGCAGCTTTTTCTCGATGCGCTCGGTCAGCTGTTCCGACACTTCCTGCGCCGTCGCCCCCGGCCACTGCGCCTGGATCAGCATGGTCTTGAAAGTAAACGGCGGGTCTTCGGCCTGTCCCAGCTCGAGATAGGAGCGTGCGCCCACCAGCAGGATCAGCACGATAAAAAAGCGCACCAGCGCCGGATGTTCGATTGCCCAGCGCGACAGGTTGCCGCGACTGGGGGTGAACTGCGGCGCGCCGCTCATGACTGGCCGGGCGTCAACATGCGCACCTGTTGACCCGGCGCCAGCTTGTGCACGCCTGCGGTCACCACCCATTCGCCCTCCGTCAGGCCCGCCACGATCGCAGCGCGATCGCCCGTCAGGTCGCCGAGCCGGACGCTGCGCGCCGCCACCTTGCCGGTCTTGCGGTCCACCACCCACACCTGCGGCTGGCCGCCGACCCTGAACAGCGCGCTCTGCGCCACCGACAGGCTTGCTGCCGCCTGCGTGTCGATCTCGACCGAAGCCGTCATGCCCAGTTTCACCGCGGCGTCAGCCTGCAGAATGCTGACCCGCGCACGGTAGGTGCGGCTGGTCGCGTCGGCCATCGGCGACAGTTCGCGCAGGCGGCCGGCATAGCTCGCGCCCGGCGCCGACCACAGCCCGATCCTGAGGGTGCGCGCATTGCGCAGCGCGTCGAGCGCATTCTCCGGCACGCTGATACTCACCTCGCGCTCGCCGGTTTTGGCCAGTTGCGCCACCGGTTGCCCGGCCGCCACCACCTGCCCGGCTTCGACTGACAAGGCGGTAATCACTCCGGCATGCGGTGCATTCAAATGGGTGTACGCCTGCTGGTTGCCCTGGCGCTCGGCCTCGGCGCGCAACTGGCGCAGCCGCGCCTGGGCGGCATCGGCAGTGGTCTGGCGGCGGTCGAGTTCGGCCTGGGCGATAAAATTTTTGCTGCGCAGCTCGGTATAGCGCTGCAAATCCTGCTGCGCCAGACGGGCTTCCGCTTCGGCCGCCACCCGCTGCGCCTGCGCGGCGCTCGACGCCAGGGCATAGTCGGCCGGGTCGAGCGTGGCGATCAGCTGCCCGGATTCGACCAGCGACCCCACCTCGACCGCCCGCGTTTGCACCCTGCCCGCCACCCGGAACGCCAGATCGGTCTCGTAGCGTGCGTGCACTTCGCCGGTATAGCGCGTGCGGTTGTGCGGCGCCTGCAAACCGGCCTGTTCGGCCCGCACCGAGCGGATATCCGCAGGTGGGCCGGGCGGCGCATTCTGGCCACACGCGCTCAACAGGAACAAAAAGGACACTAAAGGAATGAAGGTTTTCATCCGCAAATTATCCTCCAATCCATCCTGCACCCGCTTTCTGCCGCCTTGCCGGCAATCCGGACTGCGGCTGGCAAGGTTCACCCGAGTAGGGTTATGATGGCAGACGCGCAAGACCGCAGCCGGAGGATCCGGCTGTCCGCAGGGCCGCCATCCGGCCACGTACCTTTACCGTTTTAGATGTCTGGAGTTTTTTGATGCCCGCCTCGCCCAAACTGCTTACCGAAGCCCAGCTGCTGAAAATGCCGGCCTCCGCCTACATGAACGCCGAGCAACTGGCGTTCTTTCGCGCCCGCCTCGAAGCGCTGCGCGATGAAATGCTTGCCAACGCGGCCGATACCGGCGAACACCTGAAGGAAAACGAAAACTTCGCCGACCCCAACGACCGCGCCACCGTCGAAGAAGAGCACATGCTGGAACAGCGCGTACGCGACCGCGAGCGCAAGCTGCTGAAAAAGATCCAGTCCGCGCTGGTGCGTCTCGATTCCGGCGATTTCGGCTATTGCAAGGAAACCGGCGACCCCATCGGCCTGCCGCGCATGCTGGCGCGCCCCACTGCCGAGTACTCGATCGAGGCGCAGGAGCGCCACGAGCGCAAGGAAAAGCTGCACGCCTGAGCCCCGAACCCGCCCTTGAACGGCGGGTTTTTCACACCCCTGGATGCAACTGGGTTGCACGGCCTGCCTGTCGTCACCTAAAATGCCGGCCATGCCTGCCCTCGCCGCCCCCCATGACAACGCCATCCGCCTGATCCGGGAACGCGGCGCCAGCGCGACGGCCGCCCGCGTGCAGGTGTTGCGGCTGCTGCTGGCGACGAAGGCCACCGTTTCGCACCAAGGCCTGACGCAAGCCGCCCTCGACGAAGGCCAGCCTCTCGACAAGGTCACGCTCTACCGCGTACTCGACTGGCTGGTGGCGCAAGGCCTGGCCCACAGCGTGACCGGGCAGGACCGGGTACGCCGTTTCGGCATTGCGGACGTCCACCACGGCCACGCGCATTTCGAATGCGACGCCTGCGGCCGGCTGTTTTGCCTGCCCGAACGCGCCAGCCTGCCGATGCCCGCAGCGCCCGACGGTTTCGAGGCGCGCCGGGTCGACATCACGGTTCACGGCCGCTGCGCGGAGTGTGCCCAGACGGCCCACTCAAACGGCTTCACCTGATCCCGCAGACGCTTGCCATGACCGACCACCCCCTCCCCATCACCCTGCTCACCGGATTTCTCGGCAGCGGCAAGACCACGGTGCTCAATCACATCGTGCGCACGTTGCCGCGCACGGCAATCCTGATGAACGAGTTCGGCGCCGTCGCGCTCGACCATCAGCTGCTGCAAAAAATGGAAGGGCCGATGGCGTTGCTGTCGGGCGGTTGCGTCTGCTGCACGATTTCCGGCAGCCTGTCGCCGACGCTGAAAAACCTGTGGATGGCGCGACAGGCAGGCGACATCCCGCCGTTCGAACGCGTCATCATCGAAACCACCGGCATCGCCGACCCGGCGCCGGTGCTCGACAATCTGCTGCACGACAACTGGGTGCGTGCGCGCTTCCGTCTCGACGGCGTGGTGACCACGGTCGATGCCGTGTTCGGCATGGGCCAGCTCGACGCGCACTTCGAAGCCGTCAAGCAAGTGGCGGTGGCCGACCGGCTGTTGCTGACCAAGACCGATCTCGCCACGCCTGAAACGCTTGCCGCGCTGCGCGCGCGACTGGCCGCACTCAACCCGGCGGCCGATCTCATCACCGTGCTCCACGGCGCAGTCGACCCGGCAGCGATCCAGAACCTGGGGCTGTGGAATGCCGAAACGAAAACGCTGGAATTGACGCGCTGGCTCAAACCGCAGCGCTATCAGCCTGCCCGCGCCGGCGCACTGGGCGGCAAGCCGACGCTGCAGGACGCGCAAGCCGAATTGCACGACACGCGCATCCAGTCGTTCTCGGTGGTGCTCGACGCGCCGCTGGATCGCTACGGCCTGCAGTCTGCGCTGTCCATGCTCACCTCGTTTCGCGCCGAAAACCTGCTGCGCTTCAAGGCGATCGTCAACCTGCAGGGCGAAACCCAGCCGGTGGTGCTGCATGGCGTGCAGCACGTGTTGTATCCCGAGGTGAAGCTCGATGCCTGGCCGGACGACGACCACCGCAGCCGCTTCGTCTTCATCGTGCGCGATCTCGATCCCGCCTTCGTCGAGAAGCTGCTGGCAGATTTCTCAGGCGCGGCGCGCACCCATCCGGCGGCTGACCCTTCATGAATCTGGCGCAAAAATGCCTCGTCGGCGCGATCCGCATCTACCAGCTGGCGTTGTCGCCCTGGCTCGGCCGCCAGTGCCGCTACCTGCCCACCTGCTCGGAATACGGCAAGGAAGCCATCGAAAAACATGGCGCGTGGAAGGGCAGCTGGCTCGCCGCCAAGCGCATCGGCCGCTGCCGCCCGGGTTGCGATCATGGCTACGATCCGGTGCCGCCGGTCGAGCCGAAACCGTAAAATGCCGGCCATGCTGCCACGCCGTCTGCTTCCCTGGCTGTTTGCACTGTGCCTGCTGTTCGCTCAGGCAGCGGCGTTCGCGCATGCGCTGACGCACCTGCATGCCCGTGATGCCGGCTTGCCCGAGCAGAGCTGCGAAATCTGCGTCGCCCAGGCGCAGCTGGGGGCGGCGATGCCGTCCACTCCACCCGCGTTGAGGATGCCGCCGGCTGCGCATGTTCTCGCCAGATCGGA
>JAGVGD010000014.1 GCA_020057245.1 Thiobacillus sp.
ACGCCGAAGAATTTGCCGCCACTGGCCGCGCATCAAGCGCAGCCCTGAGATGACAGCAACACGCATGGAACCGCCCAGCCCTTACCCCGCCGCCAAAAAACTCGGTCGTATCCTGCGCAGCAGCGGCGGCCACTGGGTCGGCGACGGTTTCCCGGTGCAGACCCTGTTCGCCTATCCGGACATGGGCGCGGCGCTCAGCCCGTTTCTGCTGCTCGATTACGCCGGGCCGGCCGAATTTCCGCCGACGCACGAACACCTGGGCGTCGGCGAACATCCACACCGCGGCTTCGAGACCGTCACCATCGTGTACGAGGGCGAAGTCGAGCACCGCGATTCATCGGGCGGCGGCGGCCGCATCGGCCCCGGCGACGTGCAGTGGATGACCGCCGCTTCCGGCGTGGTTCACGAGGAATTCCACGGCCGCGATTTCGCGCAGCGGGGCGGCCGCTTCGAGATGATCCAGCTGTGGGTCAACCTGCCCGCCAAAGACAAAATGTCGCCGCCGCGCTACCAGGGCATTGCCAGCAGCGAGATTCCTCAGGTGGCCGTGCCAAACGGGCAGGGCAGCGTACGCGTCATCGCCGGGGAGTACGCCGGGGTCAAGGGCCCCGCGCGTACGTTCACGCCGATCCATCTGTGGGATCTGCGGCTGGCGAGCGCGCAGCCGATCGAGTTCGCGTTGCCCGAGGGGTACACCGTCGCGCTGCTGGTGCTCAAGGGCGAACTGCAGGTGAGCGGTTCAGACACCCCGCTCAGGGCGGCCGAGGTCGGCGTGTTCGAACGTGCCGGCACGCTGCTGCGCATCGAGCGGGCCGACGGGGTCACCGCCCTGCTGCTGTGCGGCGAGCCGATCGATGAACCCATCGTCGGCAGCGGCCCGTTTGTGATGAATACCGCCGCAGAAATCCGCCAGGCGATGAGCGATTATCAGAGCGGGAAAATGGGGCATCTGTCCTGAGCGCATCGCTCGGCCGGTCGATGGCAGGGATTTTTGCCGCGTGCCGGATCAGGACGCGCCCAGCGCCAGGGGCCGGGCGAGATTGAGCCGGAACCGCCCGCGCCCGGTTTTTTCCAGCGCAATGTCCGGACAGCGCTCGGCCAGCCGCCGCTGCAGCAGAATCAGCCGCGTTTCCAGGTTGTCGGCAAAATCCGGCAGCGGCAGGCGCGGGTCGCGCCGCAGCTCGCGGTTGGAAAACTCGCGGCGGCCATGCGCGGCATGCTCGTTCAGCAGCGCCCACAGAATGCTGCCCGCCACGCCCTTGATCAAATAGTCGTTGTCGATGAACACGCTGTGGTCGTGCGCGAAATAGCGCACCGCCAGCGGCACGCCGGATTGCGTTTCGGCGGGGAGCGCGCTTGGCGCGGCCTCGTCATCCGGCAGTGCGGCGATGCGGTCAATCAGCGCGGCCAGATGGCGGCCATAGACAACCAGCGCGTCTTCGTCGGTGTGGCTGAAAAATGCGTCGTGCTCGCTTTCGGCGTAGAGCACGCCAAGCAGGCGGTCGCCATGAACCAGCGGCACGGCTATCTGGCTGTGCGGGTTGGCTAGCACCGGCAGCGGAATGCGCGGCGGCGCCGGTTCGGCAACCTGCAGCGCGGCGTGATAGGTGTAGTCGAGCGTGCGGTGGTTGATGCGCACCGGGATTCTTTCGCGCGCCGCCACGCCGATCAGGCCTTCGCCGAGCGCCACTTCCGCGCCCACGCCCGACACCGGGTAGCCCTGGCTGGCCAGGGTGTAAAGCGCGCTGCCGGCTTCGTCGAGCATCGTCAGCAAGGCATGACGGATGCCGAAACCCTGCGTGAGCGCGGCCAGCGCGCGGTCGGCCAGCAGCGCCAGATCGTCGCACGCGCCCAGGTGGTCGAGCGCGCGGCGCAGCGCCAGCAGGGCATCCGGCAGCGGCGGCGCGGGCGGCAACTGCGGGGCGACGTTTTCGATGTCGAGCACGCGGTAGACATCCGCGCCACGCAACTCGAACACCTTGTCCATGCCCGTCTTCGCCGCGATGCCGGCGAGCTGCGCGCGCATGTATTCGAACAACGGTCCCGCCGTTTCGGTGCGCAGGTACTGAATGCGCAGCCGGTAATGGCGGAAGCTGCCCGGCTCGATCACCTGAACCTCGGCATAGGGGTGCGCCAGCACGTTCGCGCGCGTCTTGCTGAAAAACTGGAACGACAGCGCGACGTGCCGGGCATCGACAAAGTGCACCTGCGATACGTAGGCGACGTTCGGCGTGCCGTCCGGCGCAGAAGTCGCCACCACCGCCGGCATGGCACCATCGAGGCAAGGGCGCAACGATTCGAGCGGGATGTTCATGCGCGCGTTCGCAGGGTTCCGGCTTGCACCTTGCCGGATTGCGGCCACGGAGTTTGATCGAACACCCCCTCGGGTCCGCAGGGCTCCGGCCAGCACCTTGCCGGATTGCGGCCCCGGTGTCTGATCGAACACCACCTCGGGTGCCAGGCGCAGCCCCACCAGATGGCCGGCCGGCAAGGCCGCAGTCACCAGGGCCGCCATTCCCGTACCGTAGTTCAATGCGTCCAGTTCCGCGCCGAACGCCGCCACGCAACGTGCGCTCGCCAGTTTGTGCGCCGCGCTCACCGCCACCCGTGCGGCCGACCCGGCCTTCAATTGCAAGGTGGCGTGGG
>JAGVGD010000065.1 GCA_020057245.1 Thiobacillus sp.
GCGCACAGGGCGGATCCGCACCACGGCCGGACCCGGCTCCAGCGGCCCGGTACGCAGCTTCGGCCCGGCCAGGTCCATCACCACGCGGCAGCTGCGCCCCAGCGACTGCTCGGCCTGCCGCAGATGGTCGATCATCCGCGCCCAAGCGGTGGTGTCGTCATGCGCGCAATTGATGCGCATGCAGTCCATACCCTGTTGCAGCAGGGTATGGACGAGCAGGTAATCGTCCGCCGCTTCGCTCGGCATGGTGACCATGATGCGCACCTTGCGCCCGGAGTTCGCTTCGCCCAGCAGGGTGTTGGTGTGATCAGCGAGCAGGCGTTCACCATGGGAAAAATCGATCCCGGCGATCTGCATGTCCGGTGCCGGACACACGCGCTGATCGAGCCGGTTCAGCACGCTGATCACCTCGTCGACGGTGGCCAATACATGCGCCTCGGCGCGCCCGAGCGATGACAGGCCCAGCGCCGCCAGCCGCAGCTGCAGGGCACGCAGGTCGCGCCGGCGCAGGCTCAGGTAATGCAGCAGGTTGCGCGCGCTGTGCTGGTAATTGGGGTGGATCCGCTCAAGATGTGGCTGCGACAGCGCGAGGTCGGAGACCATGTCCGCCCGGATCGCCGCGAGTTCGGCAAGCGCAAGCCCGATCTCGCTCTCGCCCGTATGCGTGCTGCCAGTGGGGGTTTTTCGGGTCACAAATATTTTCTCGAATCGACTTATTATTTTGCGACGCCAGTATGAACTTAAGATGACAGTCGCCAAAACCCCGGCGAGCGCCCGCCCATGCAAGACCGCCGAATTGATTCTGTCATCCTGGCAGCGAACAATGAAGCCCCAAGGGGCCACCGGGATAGCGTTTATTACCGGGCCAAACCCATGGAGACGTGTCGCATCCGCCTATGTCACAAATTGCCGAAAGATCCCTGCACACGCGCGCCGCGCGTTCCGTCGAGGCGCTGCGCAGTTCGTTTACCGACAACCTGTTCTACCTCACCGGGCGCTCGTTCCAGAAAGCGACTACGGCTGACTTCTATACCGCCCTGGCCTACACCGTGCGCGACCGCATGCTGGAGCGCTTCATCCTCACCGGCGAGAACTACAAGCACAACATGGCGCGAACGGTGTGCTATTTCTCGGCGGAGTTTCTGCTGGGACCGCAACTGGGCAACAACATCCTGAACCTCGGCCTGCGCGACAACCTCGATGAAGCCCTGCGCGGGATGGGGCTGGATCTGGAAACCCTGCTACAGCAGGAACAGGAACCGGGGCTTGGCAACGGCGGCCTCGGCCGGCTCGCCGCCTGTTACCTGGACTCGCTGGCCACGCTGGAAATTCCCGCCATCGGCTACGGCATCCGCTACGAGTTCGGCCTGTTTGACCAGATCATCAAGGACGGCTGGCAGGTGGAAGTGACCGATGCCTGGCTGCGCGACGGCAATCCCTGGGAACTGCCCAAGCGGCAGCGCCGCTATCCGGTCAAGCTGGGCGGCCATACCGAAACCTGGCGCGACGAACAGGACCGCCTGCAGGTGCGCTGGGTGTCGGGCTGTACCGTGTATGGCGTGGCTTACGACACGCCCATCCTCGGCTACGGCGTCAGCAATGTGAATTTGCTGCGGCTGTGGAAATCGGAAGCGCACGACTCCTTCGATTTCCAGGCATTCAACCTGGGCGATTACTACGGCGCGGTGGAAGAGATGGTGGCGGCGGAAAACCTGACCAAGGTGCTCTACCCCAACGACGACCCCGAAGCGGGCAAGGAACTGCGCCTCAAGCAGCAGTACTTCTTCGTGTCGTGTTCGCTGCAGGACATGGTTCGCCTGGTCCTGCGCGACCTCGGCAGCGTGACCCGTTTTGCGGAAAAGTTCGTCGCCCAGCTCAACGACACCCATCCCGCCATCGCGATACCCGAGCTGATGCGCCTGCTGGTGGACGAGCATGCCCTGCCGTGGGAGGCGGCGTGGGACATCACCCGTCAGAGTTTTGCCTACACCAACCACACCCTGCTGCCGGAAGCGCTGGAAACCTGGCCGCTGGCGCTGTTCCGCCGCATCCTGCCGCGCCATTTCGAAATCATCGAGGAAATCAACCGGCGCTTTCTCGACGAGGTGCGTCTGCGCTTCTTCGACGACGAAACGCGCATCGCACGCATGTCGCTGGTTTCCACCGGCCCCGAGCCGCGGGTGCGCATGGCGCACCTCGCTGCCGTCGGCAGCTTCGCCATCAACGGCGTGGCGGCGCTGCACACCGAATTGCTGAAAAGCACCGTGCTGCGTGATTTCCACGACATGTGGCCGGACAAGATCAGCAACAAGACCAATGGCGTCACGCCGCGCCGCTTCATCGCGTTGGCCAACCCGCCGCTGGCGCGCCTGATCGAGGACACCCTCGACGGCGACTGGCTGCGCAATCTCGAATCGCTGCGCCAGCTTGAACCGTATGCCGACGATGCCGGCTTCCGCGCACGCTGGCGCGAGGTCAAGCTGGCCGCCAAACAAGCGCTGGCCGTCAGCATGGTGCAGGCGACCGGCATCGCGGTCGACCCCGCCTCGCTGTTCGACATCCAGGCCAAGCGCTTCCATGAATACAAGCGCCAGCACCTCAAGGTGCTGCACATCATCAGTCTGTATTGCCGCCTGAAAAGCGTTCCCGACCTGGATATCGTGCCGCGCACGTTCATCTTTGGCGGCAAGGCCGCGCCCGGCTACCAGATGGCCAAGCTGATCATCAAGCTGATCCACTGCGTGGCCGAGGTGGTCAACCGCGACCCGCAGGTCAACCAGAAAATGAAAGTGGTGTTCATCCCCGACTTCAACGTCAAGAACGCCCAGCCGATCTATCCTGCGGCCGACCTCTCGGAGCAGATTTCAACGGCCGGCAAGGAAGCCTCGGGCACCGGCAACATGAAATTCTCGATGAACGGCGCGCTCACCATCGGCACGCTGGACGGCGCCAATGTCGAGATCCGCGAAGCAGTGGGAGAAGAAAATTTTTTCCTGTTCGGCCTCACCGCCGCACAGGTGCAGGAACGCTTGCTCGTCGGCTATCAGCCCGCTCGCATGATCGAAGGCGACGCGGAACTGCGGCATGCGCTCGAACTGATCGACGCCGGATTTTTCTCGCATGGCGACCCGCAGCTGTTCGCACCGCTCACCCGCACGCTACGCGGACAGGATCCCTATCTGGTGTGCGCCGATTACCGCACCTATCTGGATTGCCAGGACACGGTGGAAACCTGCTACCGCGATTCCGAACAGTGGACCCGGATGTCCATCCTCAACGTCGCGCGCATCGGACGCTTTTCGTCGGACCGCGCCATCCGCGAATACGCCGAAGACATCTGGCGGGTCCAGCCGGTTCCGGTCAGGGGCTGACAGGCCTTAGCGTCTCGCTTCGAGATTGCGCACCAGCACCACGACGTTTTGCTGGTTGAGACGGTTGATGAACAGTTCGCTGCTGAAATAACGGCCGTCGCGTCGCCGCGCCTGAAACGGGATGGCGCAGTGGCAGAGAAAGGCGAGACGGGCGTTGATGCGGTCTTCCATCACCAGTTCGGTGCCCTGCAGTTCGGGCAGCAGGGTCGACACATGGTGGCCGGCCAGTTCGTCGATGCGGTAGCCGAATACCTGTTCGCAATCGGGGCTGCAATGCTGGATCACGCCGCGGTCGTTGAGCGCGAGCATGGCGAGATCGATGGCGTCAGGTCGGGATGGAAGGTGCGGGTTGAAAGAAGTAAGTGTCGTGTGCAGGTGCTTGCGGGCTGTTGCCATGAAATCCTCCGTAGGATGTCGTGCAGGAATGCGCCAGGGGAGGCTGATTCTGATCCTGCAAAGTGACGCATTTGTGACCCGGAAATGAACTTATAAAGCCGTTCCGCAGACCCGCAACCAGGCGACGCGGATTCAAACTTCATCTGGCTGCGATAGCGCGACAACCAGATAAAGTTGTAGCATCCAGAACAGCGGATTTCCAATACAAGGATCGAGTGCGATGAAAAGAACCCCAAGTGATGAATACCTGGAAAAGGCCAAGCTTCTGGACGAGGAAGCATGCGAACGCGTGCTGTCGCGGGCGCGCTCGAAGCTCATGCGCCGGCTCGAGGACCGAAAGGTAACGGTTCAGGAAGTGGTCGCCATCCAGCTGGAGCTCGAAGACGAAGACTTGGCCGAATGGCGCGCCAGAATGGCCGAAATCAAGGCAACTGAAGAAAAGAAAAAGAACAAATCCAAAAAGCCGGGCTGATTCTGGCCGGGCAGTGAATGCTGCCCCCCCCCGTCTGCTCAGGCTGTTATCACCCTCGCGTTGCAGCCCGTCTTGAAACCCGCGCCTGACCCGGGTTCTTCTTCCCCGCCTTCATCAACGCCCCTCAGCAGTCCGTCCTGCTGGTTGTGATGCCGTTCACATCCTGACAAGCGGCAGGGTCAGCCTGACGCTCAAACCGCCTCCCGGCGTGTCGGCAAGTGCCAGGCTGCCGCCGTGCGCATGCGCGATCGCCTCGACCAGCGCCAGGCCCAATCCGCTACCCGGCTGCGTCCGGGCGCTGTCGCCGCGGGCAAAGCGTTGCGTCATGCGGCTGCGTTCCGCCGCCGCTATGCCGCTACCGTGGTCGATTACAGCCAACTCGACATGGTTGTCCACGCACTTCAAGCTCACCCTGACTGCCGCAGCAGGCGGCGTGTACTTGAACGCGTTGTCGAGCAGGTTGGCGAGCGCCTGGGCAAGCAGGGCGGGCTGCCCGCTGACACTCAGGCCCTCAGCCAGTTCGACGCTGAACGGCCGCCCGGCATCTTCCGCTTCGGCGTCATACAGTTCCGTCACCTGCCGGACCTGCTCAGCCAGATCGAAGCGCTCGGGCGATGCGATATCGCTGCCCGCCTCCAGCCGCGCAATCGACAGCAGCGCATCGAAGGTGCGCATCAGCTCGCCGGCGTCGGCTGCGGTTTGCGCCAGCGCCGTGCGGTAATCGTCCGCCTCGCGCGGCTGCGCCAGTACCACCTCGATGCGGGTTTGCAGCCGCGCCAGCGGTTTGCGCAAATCGTGGGCGACGTTGTCGGACACGTCGCGCATTCCCGCCACCGCAGCTTCGATGCGCGCCAGCATGGCGTTGAGGTGCGCCGCCAGCAAGTCGAATTCATCCTTGCGTCCGCTCGTTTCGACACGCTGGCTGAGGTCGCCCGCGGCAATTTTTCCGGCTGTTTGATTGATCGCCTCGATCCGCGCCAACCACTGGCGACCGAGCGACACGCCGAGCGCCAATGCCAGCAAGGCAGACACGCCCAGCAGCGCAGCGGCGATGCCGAGCACCGTTTCACGCAGCTCTTCCAGCGCGCCCGGCGCCTGTGCCACCAGCAAGCGCCCCCCATCGGGCAGCCGCGCGGCCA
>JAGVGD010000071.1 GCA_020057245.1 Thiobacillus sp.
CAGCCAGTCCGCGTTCTTTCCCGTTTCACCCAGCGCGTTGAAACGATAGCTCGACCAGGGGTAATCACGCGGATGCGCCACCATGTCGGCCCGCACCGGGTTCATCTCGATATACCGCATCAGGGTCAGCAAATAGTGTTCGCTGTCCACCACTGTCGCGCGGTAGCGCCCTTCCCACAACGTGCCGCTGCGTTTGTAGGTGTAATTGAAGTACTGCACATACTTGCGGCCGACCGACTGGAACACCTTGCTGATGCTGTCGTTGAATTGAGGCGTGGCCAGCAGATGGATGTGGTTCGTCATCCAGACGTAAGCGTGAATGGTCAAACCCTGTTTGATCGCCGCCTCGACCAGGGCGTCACGAAAGAACTGATAGTCCGCCTCGGCGGCAAAGATCGCTTGACGGTTATTGCCGCGCTGGATGATGTGCTGCGGCTGGCCGGGGATGACGTAACGGGGAAGTCGGGCCATGTGTCGAGCCTGGATGGTGGATCAGGCTTTCAACATAGACCATAAATTAATGGAGTCTGACCCCATTTATATAATGGAGTCTGACCCCATTTATACCATTTATATGACCCCATTTATATATAGAGTCTGACCCCATTTATACTTGCTTATTTAGTTGATGCAGGTGAGGTATTCGGAATCGGCGCTTTAAAACTTCGGTATTGCTGAGAGTTGAAATCAATGCAATTCACTGAGGACCCTGACGACCCACGCGCGCCTCTCACCACCGCCTCCCACAGGATGGTTTTATATTCGGGTGTGCTGATTGGCTTGTTCTTGGCATTCACATCTGCCACGGTGTAAAAAGGTTTCAGCAGGCTCGATGCCGGTCTGCCAACGATGACGTTGGCTGATGCGCCAATGAGTTCCGGCGGCAGCTCCGCCAAGGTGATGCGCTGCCACTGATCGCTTTCATACTTGAACAATATCTGCGGCGGATTCGGCCTGCCCCATTTGTTGTAGGCGATACAACCCGCCGGATAGGTGGCGATGTAGGGCACGCCGTTGACGATGTCGAAGCGGAAGTGGTTGAGGCTGTTGGGTTCGGGTACGGAGTCGCGGAAATCGTTTTTCCAGATGATTTCTTTGTTTGTGCCTGGCAGACTGAAGCTCACGGTTTCGTTAAGCGGGGTGCGTTCAGAACTATCCAGATAGGCATAACCACCAAGCTTGTAGTTACGCTCCGATACGAGAACTTGCCCGTCATGAAGTTTTACTTCTTCCTTCCAGTTCATCGTGGATGAACAGGCATTCACGCTCATCCCCATCATCAAGATCAAGCCAAGTCTTGTAACAACAGGCAAGTAGCTCAAATCCCGTTTATGTACGATTTCTTCCATTTGTAGTGGCGAGCCCAGACACTCAGAGCGAACAATATTAATCGTGTTTCAGTCAGTCGTACTCCAGCGTGTAAAACACATCCAGTCCGGTGTTCGAGCCGGTCATCACTTCGACCCGGAACTTGGGTGAGACGTGGTAGATGGCTTTCACGACCTGTTCCAGTCCATCCAGGCTCTGCTCGTAGTTCATCATCAGCCTGGAATTGATGCGCTTGCCCACACTGACCACGGTCGTCGAAATGTCTTCGGGGTTGTCACCGCCGCGCACTTCGAAGTTGTCGATCGACAGCACGTCTGCCAGCCGGCCCTGCAGGCTGGCGGATTCGGCCTGGCTCAGCAGCGCGCCCGCCATGAGCTGCAGCGCGCCGAACTTGGCACTGTCGCTCTCGTCCAGGCCGTGACCCAACACCAGCCAGGACAGGGTGTCGGTATCGGACATGGCGGGGTCGGAATACAGCTTGGCCAGCGGCCGTTCGATGGTGCCGCTGACCTTGACGCCGGCGGTGACGTCGCCAGTCTTGCGCACGGCCAGGATATCGAGTGTGGGATTGCCGATCGGGCCGGTGAAGCTGAGCACGCCGCGCTCGATGTCGAGCGTTTGTCCGTAAATCGAGTAGCGCCCTTTTATCACCCGGATACTGCCCTCGCCGCGCAGCGCCTCGTTGAGGGTGAACACGCGGATATTCCCGCCGAGCCGCGCGTCGATGCCGGCGCCCTTGAACAGGAAGTCGTCGCCCAGATCGAAGCGCAGGTCCATATCCAGCGGCGTGCGCCGGGCATGGGGATCGGTACGCGGCGGCTGTCCCACCACCACCACGTCGTCGGACAGGCGCGGACGATTCGCTTCCGGCATTTCGATGCGGGCCTTGTCGGCGCGCAGGTCGCCGTCCAGGGTGACGCGTCCCGCCGCGTAGCCCAGGCGGGTGGTACCCGACACCCACAGGCGGCGGTCGCTGCGAGTGAACACGGCAAACTCCTCTGCCTTCAGCGTCAGCCCGCCTGTGGGATTGCGCCAGTTGGCCGTGCCCGTCAGCAGGATGCGGCCGGCCTGTCCCTCCAGCACGCCCTCGCTCACGCTGACCGTGTTGTTGTCGAGCTTCAGTTTGACGATGCCGTCGCGGATGGTGATGCCTGATTCCGGCATGCTGAAGCGGATACCGCTGGCGGCCAGCGTGCCGTCCAGTACCGGCTCCGCCAGCGTGCCGCTGCCGGACAGATCGAACGAGAGCTGCGCATCCGCCTTGACGCCGAGCGGCAGGAAAGGCCGTACCACACGCAGATCGGGCAGCCTGGCCTGGGCGCTCCAGTTGAGCGGCGCGCTGCGCAGCAGGAGCAGCTTGCCGTCTTCGTGCGTCAGGCGCGTGCGCCCTTCCAGATGGATCGGTCCGGTTTCGGCGGTATTGATGTCGATGTCTGCGCTCAGCTGATTCGCCACGGCGCGCAGATCGAGGTCGAGCTGGGTAAGCCCGAGCGTCACGGCCGGATCGGTGAGACTCACCCCGCCCGATTCGCGTCGCAGCGACACACGGCCATCGAGCGCGTTGTCGAGCTGGATATCCCAGCTCCCGCCAACCCGCAGGTCGGTGCGGAGCGGGAGCGGCTCCGCCAGCAGGTCCAGCAGCGGGGCGAGCGGCAAGCGGGTCAGGCTGCCGCGCGTAGCGAGCAGCCCCGCCCGGCGCTCGAAGCGGTCAAGCGACACGCGGCCGCCGGCAAAACTGAACGCGGCATTATCGACGCGCTGCGCATCCTGTCCCAGGCTCAGGCTGGTGGGGGCCAGCAGGCGCAGCG
>JAGVGD010000144.1 GCA_020057245.1 Thiobacillus sp.
CCTCGCGCAGGCGCGGCGCCAGGTAGCCGAGGCGCGCGATCTCCACCTGCGCGCGCGCAGCGGGGGAGCGCGCGTTGCGGTGGAAGATTTCGAGAATGACCATGGTGCGGTCCATCACCTGGCAGCCGACCTCCTTTTCGAGGTGGCGCGCCTGCGACGGGGAGATTTCGTGGTCGACGAAAATGGCGTCGATCGGATCGGGCGAGACTGCGTTGGCTTCGTCGTCCAGGCCCTCGACGAAATTGGACAGGCGGTGCAGGGGATTCTGCGGTTCGGCGTCGGATTCGGTCTCGTCATCCGCTGCGCCGCTGACGAAGCGGCGAATCTCCTGCCGCTTGCCCACGCCCAGATACGCCGTCGAGTCGAAACCGGCACGCTTCTGGGTGAAGGTGCGGGTGACTGTAAAGCCCAACGTTTTGGCCAGCTCGCGCAGTTCGGTCAGCGAGGCCTCGAACTCAACGTCGCTTACCCCCGGCAGCTGCACCGACGCCACGACAGCGTACTGGGGTTTTTCCATGACTTCTTTTTGCATGCGGCTGGGCTTCAGTTGAATGAGCGAGCCCGACATTATCCGCCAATGCGCGGACTCCGCCTTGTATTCAAGCTGGCAAGGCGCTGCTCGCAGCCGCCTTGACCACTTTTTAGTCATGGTTTAGAAGCCGCAGCGCCCGCCGATACACAGATAAGGCCCGGGCCCGTCCAGTCCCGGCACGTCCAATGTTCTCTACGAGGCACCGCTGCATGAGCCCGCTCGATCTTGTACCGGTCACCACGACAGACGAACTCTCGCTTTCCAGCATCATCGGCGCGTTGAGCTATGCGCTGGACCTCACCGAAGGCCTGCCCGCCGGGCACAGCCTGCGCTGCTGCTGGATCGGCATGCATGTCGGCCAGCAACTGGGGATGGACAGCGAAGCACAGTCCCACCTGTATTACACGCTGCTGCTGAAGGACGCCGGCTGCAGCAGCAATGCCGCGCGGCTGTTCGAGCTGTACGGCACCGATGACCGGCTGGTGAAACGCGATTTCAAGCTGGTGGATACCGACAGTCTGGCGCGGCTGGGGCGTTTCGTGATGTCGCATACCGGGGTCGGCAAGACGCTGCACGAACGGGTGAACCGCATCCTCAACCTGGCCAGAAACGGCGAGCAGTTCGCGACGGAATTGATTACCACGCGTTGCGAACGCGGCGCCAATATCGCGCTGCAACTGGGCTTCGACGAGCAGGTGGCAAACGGCATCCGCTGCCTCGACGAACACTGGAACGGGCGCGGCAAACCGGCCCGGCTGGACGGACACGCCATCCCCATGAATGCGCGGATCGCGCTGCTGTCGCAGGTGGTCGAGGTGTTTCACTCGGCCGAAGGCTGCGAGCAGGTGCTGGACGAGGTGCGCAAGCGCGCGGGCTCCTGGTTCGACCCCG
Organism: Thiobacillus sp.; assembly: GCA_020057245.1. Classification (GTDB taxonomy): domain Bacteria; phylum Pseudomonadota; class Gammaproteobacteria; order Burkholderiales; family Thiobacillaceae; genus Thiobacillus. The sequence goes on from JAGVGD010000144.1 coordinate 1,424, forward strand.
AGGTGGTCGATGCCTTTCTGCTAGCCAGCCGCCAACCCGGATTCTGGGAAGGCATGCGCAACGAGGGCCTGCAGCTGCGGATCGAACAGATCGAACCCGCTTCCAAGGTCATCCGCATCGACGAAGACCGTCTCGACACCATCGCCGAGGCCTTTGCCCAGGTGGTCGATGCGAAAAGCAATTTCACCTACGGCCACAGCGCACGGGTGGCGACCTATACCAGCGTCGTCGCCAAAACACTGGGTCTGTCCGAAGAACGGTCGCGCTGGCTGCGCCGCGGCGCACTGCTGCACGACATCGGCAAGCTCGGCGTCAGCAACGCGGTGCTGGACAAACCGGGACGGCTGGAGGCCGACGAGTGGGAACGTGTGAAGGCGCATGCGGCTTATTCCGAGCAGATCCTCGGGCGCATGGCCATCTTTTCGGAACTGGCCGGCATCGCCGCGGCACACCACGAGCGGCTCGACGGCAAGGGCTATCCGCGTGGGCTCACGGCTGACCAGATTTCGATCGAGACCCGCATCATCACCGTGGCCGACATCTTCGACGCCATCACCGCCGAGCGGCCGTACCGCGGGGCGATTCCCGTCGCCGAATCCATCGCCATGATGGAGAAGGAACGCGGTACCGCGATCGACGGCGATTGCCTCGACGCGCTCAAACGTTCGCTGCCCGAACTCGGGTTCTAGAAAGACTCAACCGCCCGTCATCGACATGAAGCGCAGCACCTTGTGCGGCGCTTCACGGAATTCGTGGCGTGCGGGCTTGAGGTTGATGGCGTCGATGATCGCCGTTTCGAGTTCTGCATCGCTGCAACCGCCGCGCAGCAGCGGGCGGAATTCGAATTTTTCATCCTGCCCCAGACACATGTAGGCGGTGCCGTCGACCGCGATGCGGATGCGGTTGCAGGTTTCGCAGAAATGCTGCGAGATCGGGGTGATGAAGCCGACGTTGAAGCGGCCGTCGGCGGTGCCAAGGTAGCGCGCCGGGCCAGCGCCGGGCTGGGTGGTTTCGATCAGCCCGAACTGCGCGCGCAGGCGTTGCTTCACCGGCTGCAGATCGAGGAATTCGGCATTGCGGCCGGTGCTGCCCATCGGCATCGCCTCGATCAGCCGCAACACGAAGCCGCGCTCGATACAGAAGGCGACCATCTCGTCGATTTCGTCGTCGTTGGTGCCGGCGAGCGCCACCATGTTGAGCTTGATCGGCGCAAAGCCCGCGTCCTGCGCAGCCGCGAGCCCGGCCATCACTTTGGCCAGCACGTCGCGGCCGTTGATCTGTTCCACTCGCGCCTGCTGCAGCGAATCGAGGCTGACATTGAGCCGCGTCACCCCGGCGGCCTTGAGCGCCTGCGCGTGCTTGTCGAGCTGGGTGGCGTTGGTGGACAGCGATAAATCGTCGATGCCGGGCAGGGCGGCGAGGCGTCCCGCGAGTCCGGCAATGTCGCGCCGCAGCAGCGGTTCGCCGCCGGTGAGACGGATGTGGCTGACGCCGAGTCGCGCGAATGCACCGATCAGGCGTTCGATTTCGTCGAACGTCAGCCAGTGTTCGGGTTCTTCAAAGCCCTTGAAACCTTCTGGCATGCAATAGCTGCAGCGCAGATCGCAGCGGTCCGTCACCGACAGCCGCACATAGTCGATGCGGCGGCCGAACTGGTCGATGAGGCCGCGCGGATCGGCGAGGGGAGCGTTCATTTAGACAGGGCTGGCTGGCGGGATTGGGTTATATATGGAAAAATATAGCCTGATTCGGTAGCTCTGACAACGCTTATGAAAATATTCGGCATCGCAGGCTTCAGCGGCAGCGGCAAGACCACGCTGATCGAGCGCGTGTTGCCGCAATTGACTGCGCGCGGCCTGCGGGTGGCAGTGATCAAGCACACCCACCACGACTTCGACATCGACCGTCCCGGCAAGGACAGCTGGCGGGCGCGCGAAGCCGGGGCAGCGGCGGTGCTGCTGTCG
>JAGVGD010000067.1 GCA_020057245.1 Thiobacillus sp.
GCTGCCTGGCGCGGGCGCCGGCCAGGCCGGTGTGGGATACAGCGGCGGGGCGGGAGCAAACCTCGGCGGACCCGTCAACCGGGTCGGACCCCGCTGATGGCCGGGGTGGCTCCTGGATAGCCAGCTCGCATGCGAAACGCCCCGGTGGGGCAGGATGCGTTAAACCCAATATCGGAAGGGATGAGTCATGAAGAAAAAAGCCGGCTACGAAAAACTGGGGGTGGCGCTGGGCATGGCCTTCGCCGGCATGGCGGGTGCACAGACGACCCTGGACCGCACCACGCTGCCGATCCCGGAGCCGAAACCTCCGGTATCCAGGGAACTCGATGTTCGCAACGTCAAGATGCCGCCGCACTCCGAGGTCAAGGCGCCCGCTGGCGCACCGAACGTGGTGATCGTATTGATCGACGATCTCGGCTTCGGCGCCACCAGCACCTTCGGCGGCCCGATCCGCACCGAGGCGCTCGACCGCCTGGCGAGCAACGGCGTGCGCTACAACAACTTCCACACCACCGCGCTGTCGTCGCCGACGCGTGCCGCGCTGAAGTCCGGCCGCAACCATCATCAGGTGAACATGGGCTTTATCACCGAGATGGCGACGGGCATGCCGGGCAACACCGGTCAGGTGCCCAGCCGGACTGCGCCGCTGGCCGAGATGCTGCGCCTGAACGGCTACGCCACGGCCGCCTTCGGAAAGTGGCACGAGACCGCAGCGTGGGAGGCCAGCGTCGCCGGCCCGTTCGACCGCTGGCCGACGCGCCAGGGCTTCGACAAGTTCTACGGCTTCCTCGGTGGCGAGACCAACCAGTGGGCGCCGTTCCTGTATGACGGCACGGCCGTGGTCGAGTTGCCGAACGACCCGAACTATCACTTCATGACCGACATGACCGAGAAGGCGCGGTCCTGGATCAAGTACCAGAAGGCGCTGACTCCCGACAAACCCGCCTTCGTCTACTTCGCGCCGGGCGCCACGCACGCGCCGCACCATGTGCCGAAGGAGTGGATTGCCAAGTGGAAGGGCAAGTTCGACCAGGGCTGGGACAAGCTGCGCGAGGAAACGCTGGCGCAGCAGATCAAGATGGGCGTGGTGCCGGCGGGCACCCAGCTCGCACCCAAGCCACCGGCGATCAAGGATTGGGACACGCTCTCGGCTGACGAGAAACGCCTGTTCGCGCACCAGGCGGAGGTGTTCGCCGCCTTCGTCGAGTACACCGACCACGAGATCGGCCGCATGCTTGCCGCCTTCGACGAGGTCGGCGAGGCTGACAACACGCTGGTCGTCTACATCGCCGGCGACAACGGCACCAGCGGCGAAGGCGGCCAGAACGGCATGTTCAACGAGTACACCTACTTCAACGGTGTGCAGGAGAAGACCGCGGACATGCTGAAGCTTCTCGACAAGTGGGGCGGCCCCGAGACCTACCCGCACATGGCGGCCGGCTGGGCGGTGGCCCTCAATGCACCGTTCGGCTGGATGAAGCAGGTGCCGTCGGACTTTGGCGGCACGCGCAACGGCATGGTGGTCAGCTGGCCGAAGGGCATCAAGGCGAAGAACGCGTTGCGCACCCAGTTCGGCCACGTGATCGACGTCGCGCCAACGGTGCTGCAGGCCGCCGGGCTGCCGGAGCCGAAGGCAGTCAACGGCGTGCCGCAGGTGCCGATGGCCGGCAAGAGCCTGATGGCCACGTTCGACGATCCGAACGCGAAGGGCCGCACGACGCAGTATTTCGAGATCGCCGGCAACCGCGCCATTTATCACGACGGCTGGCTCGCCCGCACGATCCACAAAGCGCCATGGGAGCCCAAGCCACGCAGGACGCTGGCGGACAACGCGGCCTGGCAGCTCTACGACGTGCGATCGGACTTCAGCCTAGCCAATGACCTTGCGGCGAAGAACCCGAAGAAGCTGGCCGAGATGCAGGCGCTGTTCCTGACGGAAGCCGCCAAGTACGGCGTGCTGCCGATGGACGACCGAGTCTTCGAGCGCCTGGATCCGAAAGCGGTGGGCCGGCCCGACCTGATGGGCGGACGCACCTCGCTGACGCTGGCCGAGGGCATGGCCGGCATGATGGAGGGCGTGTTCATCAACGTGAAGAACCGCTCCAAGACCATCACCGCCGAGATCGAGGTGCCCGAGGCGGGCGCCAACGGCACCGTGATCGCCCAGGGTGGCCGCTTCGGCGGCTGGTCGCTGTACGTCAAGGACGGCGTGCCGGCCTACGACTACAACTTCCTCGGCCTGCAGCGCACGTCGGTCGCCGGCACCGCGAAACTGCCGCCGGGCAAGGCCAGCCTGCAGTTCGTTTTTGACTACGACGGCGGCGGGCCGGGCAAGGGCGGCAAGGGCACGCTGCTGGTCAACGGTCAGAAGGTTGCCGAGGGCCGCATCGAGCACACGCAGGCCGGCCTCTTTTCGGCCGACGAGACGGCCGACGTTGGCATCGACCTCGGCACGCCCGTGGTCGAGGCGATCGGCGCCGAGGCGAAATCACGCTTCACCGGGCACATCCCGAAGCTGACCGTCGAGGTGAAGTAAGGCCCCGCCTTGTCCGCCACGCTTGAACGGAACAACCCTGACAGGAACTTGAACATGAATAAACGGATATTTTTCACTGCGGCGCTTGTGGCGGCCGTGGCCACAGCGGCCACGGCCGCGCCGTATAAATACACCACCCCGGTTCCGCCCGGCATCGCGATACCGAACAAGGTGGACACCCGCCTCGGCACGCTGAAGTTCCTGGATGGCGTGCCGGATCAGGCCAGCACCCGGAAGCTCTACGACAACCTGGACTTCCAGCGCGCGGTGCAGGGCTATCTGCTCGGCCTGCCGGCGGTGAACCAGCTGGCAAATCGCACCAACATTCTCAAAATGGGGCCCACCAACACCACGGTGCCGATCTGGGAGGATCTGGTCGATTCGCGCACCATCGAGCTCACCGCCAACAACAACACGCCCTACACCTGGTTCTGGCTGGATCTGCGCAACGGCCCGCTGGTGCTTGAAGTGCCGCCCAAGGTGCTCGGCCTGATCGACGACATGTGGTACCGCTGGAACACGGACCTCGGCATCACCGGCCCCGACAAGGGCGCCGGCGGCAAGTACCTGCTGCTGCCGCCCGGCTACCAGGGCCCGGTGCCGGACGGCTACCACGTCGTTCGCAGTCCCACCTTCCAGACCTGGGCCGGGTGGCGCAGCTTCCTGGTGAACGGCGATCCCAAGCCGGGCGTGGACGCGGTGAAGCAGCACACGAAGATCTACCCGCTCGCGCAGGCCGGCAACCCGCCGCCGGCGCTGACCTTCGTCAACATGTCCGGCAAGCCGTTCAACATGGTCGCGCCCGCCGACGCGTCGTTCTGGCCGATGCTGCACCAGGTCGTGCAGGAAGAGCCGACCGACACCATCGACGCCACCACGCTCGGCATCTGGGCCTCGCTCGGCATCGAGAAGGGCAAGCCCTTCGCGCCGGACGCGCGCATGAAGAAGATCCTCGCCGAGGCTGCCGCAGTGGGCGACGCCACGGGCCGCGTGTTGGGCTACCGCACCCGCGACAAGGAGGCTTTCTTCTTCGAGGACCGACAGTGGAAGCGGCCCTTCATCGGCGGCTACCAGTTCGAGAAGCAGCCGGGCGTGCCGAACCTCGATGCCGCACCGATGTTCTTCTTCCTCGCCACCGGCGTCACGCCAGCGATGGACACGCAGGTGGTCGGCCAGGGCTCCACCTATCCGTGGACTGCGGTCGACGCCGACCAGCAGCCGCTGGACGGCGGCAAGACCTACAGGCTGCATTTGCCGCCGAACATTCCGGTCAAGGACTTCTGGTCGGTTATCGTCTACGACACACAGACCCGTTCGATGCTGCAGACCGATCAGCGCTTCCCCACCGTCGGCAGCCAGAACAAGGCGCTGCAGGTGAACGCAGACGGCTCGGTCGACGTGTACTTCGGCCCGAAGGCGCCGGCCGGCAAGGAAAGCAACTGGGTGCAGACGATTCCCGGCAAGGCCTGGTTCACGATCCTGCGCCTGTATGGCCCGCTCGAGCCCTGGTTCAACAAGACCTGGCGGCCCGACGACATCAGACGGGTGAAGTGACATTCCAGGATGACACGTATCTGATCGCGAAGGCATGAGCGAACACAGCGAGACAGCGACACTTGGCATCCACGTGCTGGCCAAGCCGATCGGGCCGGTCTGCGACATCAAGTGTGACTACTGCTTCTACCTGGAGAAGCGCGCGCTGTTCGCCAGCGACGAGCCGTACCGCATGCCGGACGCGGTGCTGGCGAAATACATCGAACAATACGTCGAAGCGCAGCCGACGCCGGTGGTCGAATTCGTCTGGCACGGCGGCGAGCCGACCCTGCTGGGGGTCGATTTCTTCCGCCGCGTGGTCGAGCTGCAGGCGCCTTATCGCGCGCGCAAGGAAATCCGCAATACCCTGCAGACCAACGCGCTGAGCCTCGACGACGAATGGTGCGCGTTCTTCAAGGCCAACGACTTCTTCATTGGCGTGAGCCTCGATGGGCCGCAGGACATTCATGACCGCTACCGCAAGGACCGCCACGGTGTGGGTACATTCGAGCGCGTCATGGCGGGCGTCCGGCTCTTGCAGAAGCACCAGGTCGAATTCAATGCACTCGCCTGCGTCGGTCGAGACACGGCGTATCGCCCGCTCGACGTCTACCGCTTCTTCAAGGACGCCGGCATCCATTACATCCAGTTCACGCCCATCGTCGAACGCATGCCTGCCCCGGCGATGCAAACGCTCGGGCTGTGGCTCGCCTCGCCGGCGACACTCGACCGGGAAGAGCCGAATACCGAAGTCACGCCTTGGACGGTGGAGCCGGAAAAGTACGGCGACTTCCTGATCGCCATCTACGAGGAGTGGGTGCGCAAGGACGTCGGCACGACCTTCGTGATGAACTTTGAATGGGCGCTCACCGTCTGGGTGGGGGAGCCTTCGCCGGTATGTATCTTCTCGAAGACTTGTGGCCGCGCCGTGGCGATGGAGCACGACGGCAGCGTGTTCGCCTGCGACCACTACGTCTATCCCGAGTACAAGCTCGGCAACGTGCTGGTCGACAATCTCGGCGAGATGGTGGAACGATCAGTTGCGTCGGGCTTCGGGCCGCACAAGGAGACGACGCTACCGCGCTACTGTCGCGAATGCGAGGTCAAGGAAGCGTGCTGGGGCGGTTGCCCAAAGCACCGATTCGCGACCACGCCGGACGGCGAGCCCGGGCTGCACTACCTGTGCGCGGGCTACAAGAAATTCTTCCGCCACATCCGCAAGTATCTGCGCGCGATGGGAACCCTGATCGAGAACGACTTGCCGGTATCCTATGTCATGCAGGCCATCGACGCACCCTTGATCGTCACTGGCAGGAAGCCTGGCGGGGGCTGAATGTCCCAGCGCAAACCAACACCCCTTACACAACCGCCGAACCGGCAAGGAGATCATATGAAACATGAATCAATATTGAAGCGCGGCTTTCTGGCCGCGTCGCTCGCGGCCTGCTTCGGCCTGCCAGCGGGGTCGGCGATTGCTGCCGAGGGGATCAATCCGGATGCGGATGAGATCCTGCGGTCCATGTCCAGCTTCCTGGCGGGCACAAAATCCTTCAGCGTGTCGGCTGACATCAGCAACGAGTTCATCACAACCGAAGGCCAGAAATTGCAGCTGAACAGTCACGCGACCGTGCTGATGGAGCGGCCGTCACGCTTCCATGTCACCCGGCAAGGCAAGTTTGCCGACGCGGAATTGTTCTACGATGGTGCCAGGCTGACCTTGCACGGCAAGACGCTGAATGCCTACGTCCAGAAGGATGTGGCAGGCAGCATCGACGACGCGATCCATGCGATCGAGCAGGGAACGGGGCTCAGCCTGCCGGGCGCCGACCTGCTGCTGTCCGACCCCTACAAGGCCCTCACCTCAGGGGTTACCAGCAGCGCCTATTACGGCAAGGCTTACGTGGGCGGAGTCGAAACCCATCACCTTGCATTCCGCACCCCCAAGGTCGACTGGCAGATCTGGGTGAAAGCGGGCGATGAGCCGCTGCCCATGAAGTACGTGATCACCACCAAGTGGATGACCGGGGCGCCGCAATACAGCGTTCAGTTGAGCAACTGGAATACCAAACCGGCGATTGCCGCCAGCCGGTTCAAGTTCGTCGCCCCGAAGGGTGCGGAAAAGTTGGAGGCGCTCCCGGTAGACGAAACCGGCGAGATTACGGACAAGCAGGAGGGCAAATGATGAAAAAATCAACACTTGGAATGCTGGCGCTCGGCTTGGTGCTGGCCTTTGCTGATTACCAGCCGGGAAGCGGCATTGAGGGGGTATCACTGGTCAAGGAGGCCCATGCCGTCGTCGGCCGTCCCCTGACGCCCGTCAGCTACGCCGGCGTCGCCCGGCGCACCACGCGGCGCATGGTTTATGCGACCCACGTTTACGTTGCCACGCTGCCGCCTGCCTGCACCGTCGTCGTGATCGAAGGCACCACCCTGCAGCAGTGCGGGGGCACCTACTATCAAGCCTCGGGTAACCAGTACGTGATCGTGAATGTTCAGTGAAAGTGAACGCCGCAGCGGTCCGCATCGCAAGGTGTGATGTGGACCGCTGCGGGGTAAGTGCGTCGTTCGCCTTTGGGCCCAACGCAACGACCCTCGAAATTCAGGGGGATTTCAAATGAACAGTTACGCATGGCTATTTATTCAGACGACATCTTTCTGGGCTGGGCGCGCGGACGGCACGGGCGTGATTTTTTTGTGCGGCAGTTGCGCGACATGAAGTCTTCCCCACCGATCGAGCGCGCCGATGCCGTTCAGCTCAAGCGCTTTGCCGCGATCTGCGGCGAGATCCTGGCGCACGCGGATGCCAAGTCGGGGGATGCCTCGACCATCAGCGGCTACCTGGACAAAAGTGACAGTTTCGACCGGACGCAGGTCTGAAGATGTGCAGCATCAAGCCGGAAAAATTCCATCTTTCAACATCCCACTCACGGAGATTCAACATGAACTTTCGCACCACTGCACGTACCGCAAGCACCCTGCTCACTGTTGTACTGGCCGGGCTGGCTCCCGTCGCCGCTCAGGCAGATACCGCCGGCGATCCCTGGCAATTTGATGCGTCCATCTACGCTTGGCTTCCGGCGATTGACGGGACGACTCGATTCTCACCCATGGGCAGTGGATCCAGCGTCGAGGTGACGTCTTCAGACGTCATCGACGCACTGGAGGGGGCATTCATGGGCACCTTTGGCGCGAAGAAAGGCCAGTGGGGCCTTTGGAGCGACCTGGTCTATGCCAACTTTGGCGCTGACAAGCAAGGCTCGCGTGATTTCACCATTGATGGGCATACGGCTACCGTCAGTGCCGACGCGTCGCTCGATATCAAAATGTGGGTGTGGACTGCCGCCGGTACCTACGAGCTGGCCAAGTCGCCAGCAAACACCACTGACCTCGTGTTTGGCGCGCGCTTGCTTGACGTTACGCAGACTTTGGGCCTGTCGTTCAGTAGCGCCGGCCCTTTAGGGGCTGCCGGTAGCTACTCGAAGGAGGTCAGCGCCAGCCTGTGGGATGCCATCATCGGCGTCAAGGGCGTGGCTTACCTGGACGCCGAGAAGAAATGGTTTGTTCCCTATTACGCCGACATCGGCACCGGCCAGTCGGATTTGACCTGGCAGGTTAATGCCGGCATCGGCTACCGCTACAACTGGGGTGCCGTGGTGGCGTCCTGGCGTTACCTGGACTACGAGATGAAGTCGGGTGATCCGATCCAGAGCTTGTCGGCGAACGGACCCCTCATCGGCGTGAACTGGCAGTGGTAAACACACGGTCGCATGTCGTGTGTGGCATCACCAGTGTGTAGTATCGGCCGGGCTGTCGAAGGATGATAGATCGCACGTACTGACCGCATCGTTCTCAGCATTCTCATCGCGGTAACGCTGGGGGGCTGCGCTAGCCGCCCGATCAACGAGTTGGCTCATCGCTGGCGCCAATCGCTGAAAAGGGTCGGAAGTACGCATTCGCCGAAGTTGAAAGCGGCCATTCAGCGGAGTTTCTAGCCAATGTGCGGTTGCATAGCAGACCTGGTTTGCTCAGTACGCCACCGGTGGCTCAGGCCGACAAGCAGGCATCAATTTGCCCCTCCGTTCAATCTGTCGAATGTGCTTTGGTACACGTGGGGAATGCGCACCGGAACGCTGTGCCAAACTCCCCACACTTCCTGACTCACATACCCTCATGACTGACAAACTCCGCTGCGCCTGGTGCAGCTCCGACCCGCTCTACCGCGCCTACCACGACGAAGAATGGGGCGTGCCACTGCACGACGAGCGTGCGCTGTTCGAACTGCTGATTCTGGAAGGCGCGCAGGCGGGGCTGTCGTGGTTCACCATCCTGAAGAAGCGCGAGGGCTACCGGCGCGCGTTCGACCACTTCGACGCCGAGCGCATTGCGCGCTACACCGAGGCGGACGTGGCGCGGCTGATGGCGGACGCGGGTATCGTGCGCAACCGGCTGAAGATCGAATCGACGATCACCAACGCGCACGCGATACTGAAGCTACGCGAATCGGGCGGAGGTCTGGACGGCTACTTGTGGAATTTTGTGGACGGGCGGCCTATCGTCAATGCGTGGACGGACATGAGCCAGGTGCCGGCGAGTACGCCGCTGTCGGACGCGATCAGCAAGGATTTGAAAAAGCGCGGCTTCAAGTTCGTGGGCTCAACCATCGTGTATGCGCACATGCAGGCGATGGGGCTGGTGAACGACCACACGACGGGCTGTTTTCGGTATGGTGAATTGACGGGGGCGCGTTGAGCGGAGCCAGCGCAACTACCCTCAAACGCGACGGCCTGAGTTGACCAGGCAAACCGAACCCACCCGCACTGCGGGATGAAAAAAGGCGCCGCCTGTTGCCAGGCGGCGCCTTGTCAATCCGGGGCATTGCGCCCCGAAAGGCTTTCGCTTCAGCTGCGACGGAAGCGGCGCAGACCCAAGCCCACCAAGCCCAGTGCAGCGAGTGCCGGCAGCACCGGGTCGAACGGCGACTGACCGGAAGAAGCGAGGGCACAACCACCGCCGCCACCGCTGCTTGTCGTTGTTGCCGCTGGCGGAGTCGCCGCATCAACCAGCGCCCAGTCTCCACTGACATACTCGGCCACTGTGGCGCCGGTAGTCAGATTTTTCTGGTTCCATACGCTGTAGAAACGCGTACCGTCCGGACGGGTCAGCGGCTGCGATTCGTAGGCCGACTCGTCGTCGCCCCAGATCACCCCCTGCGCCACCGACAGTTTCACCGGTGTGGCGTAGGTGACGCCCGAATCGTTGCTCACGGTGATGTACTCACCCAAGTCCTGCCCACCCACTGGGTCGTACGGCGAGACGTTGGTCTGTGTACCCCACGCCAGATACACCACGTCGGCGTTCTGACAGAAAGTCGGGTCAGTCGGACACAGGGTGTCGTTGCTCTTGGGCGTACCGAAAATGCGCGGTTCACGAACGTTGATGTTCTTGTCCGCGATGTTGGTCACGTTCTGCGGATTACCCCAACCGGTGGTTGTGTTGAACTTGCGGATCCAGAAGTTGTAGTTATCCAGCTGCGCCCACAGCTTGACCAGGTCAGTGGTATAGCTGTAACCAATCCACATGTCCGTACCGCGCAGTACGCCGCGGTGAGCCAAGGCATTCTCGGTGTAGTTCAGCTCGGTATCATCGGTCAGGTTGGCCGTGGTTGCGATCGGCGCCTTGCTGCTGATGTTGTCGCCGCGAGTGCTGGTCAGCGCAATGGCGGTTGCATAGTCCGAGGTTGCACAGTTGGCAGCGACGGCCGGCACCATGCTGGTCGGCTGCAGGCCGCCCATGCCGCGACGCACCATGATGTCAGACGGACCGCCCTTGTCATACGCGCCTTCTTTCCAGAAGATGCCGATCTGGATGCCGCCCGCACCTGCATCGGTAGGACTTTGCGTCAGGAAGCGAACACGGCGGGCGTTCTTGGTCGGATCGCTGATGATGCAACCGACATTGTTGCCCACTGCCAAAGGCGTGTTGTACGGGAACGCGTGGTAGCGGATGAATTTTCCGTCGTCGAGACCGACCGAGCCCTTGGTTTCCTCATAGGCGATGATCGAAGTCGTGCTCACCATGCCGATGTTCGGCCGCGCCGCACCCGCCTGACCTTTTTCGATCGAGCCTTCAGGCACGTTGACGCCTGCGCCGTCGTAGATGTAGTTCACCGAACCATTGATGCCATACAGACCTTGCCAGTTATCGGTCAGGCGCACTGCCGGAGCCAGCACGAAATCGTCAGCCGGCGTAGTGGGCACACTCAAGTCCACGGTCGCATAGGCATACCAGACGTCGGTGCCACCATTGACGTTGGCACCGGATGCGCCATCGCCGGGGCCGTCTGCTTCACCCAGTTGCAGGCCCTGCGGGTCTTCCTGCCACGAGATGTTGATCTGGCCCTTGTTATAGGTCGCCAAGTTGGCTGGATCGGTACCAATGTTGCCGCCGCTCGCGTCCTGGATGGCGTCGCGTTCACCGGTGCTGAGTTGTTGTGCTGCGCTCCAGGTCGCCCCCTTGTTGGTGGAGTAAGACACCCAGGCGCAGGAGAAAGGAATGACGCGGCTTTCGCGTTCCAGATACTGGATGGCGCGTTGCACCGAAGGCTGCACGCCCGCGGTGACCAGGTCGCCATCCGGACAGTATTTGCTGACCCAGGTCAGCACCATCATCGGGCCGCTGGTCTTGATGTTGGGTTTGTCGATGTCGCCGGGATAGGTGGTTGCAGCACCCAGCGTGCCGCGCCAGTCAAACGTGCCCGAACTCTGTTGCAGCGCAGATTGCGACACGTTGATCGCGGCCGACCAGTCGGCCAGGTTGTCGCAGGTCTTGACCGTCGGGGTGGTCGTCGGTTTACAGGTCTTGACGAAGATATCGCGCGCGGTGCGCTCTTCAGCGGCCTTGACGTCGTAGACCGTGCCCGCGCCCGCCGGCGAGTCGCCAAAAGCCGATATCAACGTGCCATCACCGGCGCGTTGCAGCTTGGGCTTGTCACCCATGATGCCGTCGCTCAGGGCGAATGGGGTATTGATCGTGAATTGAATCACCTGCGTAGCCGCAAAGGCCGCTCCGGCCACTGCCAAACCCACCAATACCGCTACTTGTTTGCGTTTAAATTCCATTGTTATCTCCCGGTTTGAATCAAGATTAATTCAGATATCAGTATCTGTTATTCCACACTAAAGGCAATTGATAAAAATCAAACATAAAGCTTTTTTCGGATTCAACTTAAGTCGTTACCAAGCCGGGGTATTCCTCCGGCAGCCGATGCCAGACTCCCGTCCCTGCGGCCGATGCAGCGTCAAGCCAGCGCAGGGTCGCCCGCCCTGCGCTGCCGCTGAAAAAACCATGAGAAAAGGCCGGGCGATTGCCCGGCCTTTGTCATGCGACTTGCGGCGAAGGCTTACTTCAACACCGCAAGACCGCCCCCGCCAGCAGGCACGTACACGCGACCGTTGTTGATCGCCGTGCCCACCGCTCCACCCACGACCTCCTTGATAGCCATCATGGAGGGGCTGGCCACGTTGCTCCAGTCGAGCTTGACCACACCGGCATCTCCGTAGCCTACGTAGAACAGCAGTCGGGGCTGGGCGAGCGTGATCACATTGCCGCTTGCGTCACGGTATTGCGTGGGGAAGTACTGCGGCGTCATGTACAGCGCGCCGCCTTCCGCCTCTTCATAACCAGCCAGTTTCTGCAGTTTGAAGTAGCCCACTGCAACCGGCCGGCACTCGCCCACACCACCCTGTTTGGCGCTCAGCTTGGTCACGTCGGCAGTAGCACAGATACCGACCGGCTGGTCGTCCGGCTTGACGGCCGGCTCGTATTCCGCCACGGGCAGGATCAAGTCGGCCATGCGGTAGGCCACCAGACCGAAGCTGTCGTAGCTGAAGTAGGCGATGTCGCCCACCACGTGCACATCCACGCTCTTGCCGTCGGCGGAACCCCACGCGTTGTCGTCATCGGCCTTGAGCGGCTCAAAGGTCTTGAGCAGCTTGTCGATCCCCAGGTCTGCCGGATTCCCGCTGGCGAGGAAGGCCGTCATGTCGACCACCGAGATACCGTAGGCACCCGCGGCAACCACCGCGTACGTCTTGTTGGTGGCCGGGTTCTTCCACAGCTTGACCGATGCCGCGCGACCCAGCGGGGGCTTGCCGGTGGTTCCATCCGAGTCACCGATGTTGGCCACCACGTGCGTGCCAGTTGCGTCGGGCGTCACTGAAGTGTCGTACACCGTCAGGCCGTTGTCGCCGTCGGCGACGATGGCGTACTTGCCGAAGAAGGTCACGCCGTAGGCGTGGTCCTGGCCGGTGACCTTCAGCCCGACGTTGCCGGTTTCAGTATTGTGCTCGTAGATGCCATCGGCCGCGTCCAGCAGCGCAGGTGTGCCCACTTGCGCACTACCGCTTGTGACAGCCGATACGTTGATGCGTCGCATACCCAAACTCTGACTCATTACGTAAGCCTGGTTGGGGTCGCTGCCGAACCCTACCTTGAAGGCGTGCGGCGTCGGCAACACGGCGCCCGTGGGGTACTCGCTCTGCAGCGTGTTGGCGACGAGATGCAGGGTGTCGATCGGGGTGAAACCGTTGGCGATGGTCCACACGCTCACGCCGTGCGGACCGTCGGCCAGGTACAGGTGGTTGCCCGACACCGTCACGCCTTCGGCGTGACCAATGGCGATCGGCTGCCCGGGCGTGCCGTTTTCGAACGCGCCGATCTCGTTGGTGCTTACCAGGTTCACCGGCACCGCGAAGCGGCTGGTCACTGGAATGCCCGAGCCCGTTAGATTAATGATGTCAACAAAGCTCACGCCGCCCGCGCCCGACGATTCCACCGCGTCCACCTGGCCTGCTGCTGCCTGATTCATTGCAGGCATCAGGAACAGCGCGCCGCCGTGGCCATTGATCTCGCCGGTCACCAGCATCACCGGTGCGGTGTAGTTGCCGTTGACGGCGGTCAGGAACTTCGGCATCGACTCGTCGCCCACCGGCACGGGAGTCATATCGTAGCTCTTGACGAACTCGTAGTCAGGCCAGAACACCCGCGGATCGGTGTTGTTATTAAAGCCACCGCCGCCGTTTTTCCACTCGGTGGCCGGCGCTTCCGCACCGCTTACCACCACCAGACCGGCAAAATGGTCGGTGTAGTAGGCGCGGTACGTCCCTGCAGTAGGACCGGGCACCACGCGCACATCCATCACGCCGGCTTCCTTGAGCATGCCGGAGCCGAAGTGCGACAGGATGCCTTTCTTGTCGACGTTGATCGGCGGCTCGTCCGGGCCGTGCGCCGGGGCTGCCGGCACATAACCCTCGTAAACCGGGTTGACAGGATTCGTGACGTTCACCGCCACCAGGCCGCCGAGTGAATAGGCAATGTAGGCCATGGTCTTGCCGTTAACGACTTGCACGTCCATGGTGCGGGCGTTGTAGTAATACTTGCCGTAGCGGTCGAACTCGGCCCAGGGGTACCAGATACGATCGTTCTTGTTCTCCAGTTCCTCAGCGGCCTGCAGGTAGGTCGGCATGCCGTCGGCGTCGACCCCTCCGGCGACCACCCCCGCTGTCAGTGAGGCGTCTGGACAGGCAATCTTGCGCTTCGGATAGCCGAACCAGTCTTCCTGCGCGGTGTTGGCACAGTCGGTATAAAGGTTATAGAGGCCTTGCCGCACCAGCGTGGCGGGGTCGTAAATGCCGATGCCCAGGAAACCCAGCGCCGCGTAGAGCTTGCCGCCCTGCAGCTTCAGGCTAAGCGGCCCACCCCACGGACTCTCGCCAGCGTACTTCAAGGTCCAGGCCTGTTGGCCGTCGATGGTGACAATGCCACTGGCCGTGGCGTCCATCAGGTTGGACAGCTTGGTCTTCTGGATGCCGAAGGCGGTGTTGGCGATGTACAACTGATCGTCGGCGGTGTCAGCGGGGGTGCCGTTGTCATCCACCAGCACGTCGTTGACTGGCCCGGATGTGTGCGCTGCCGACGCTTCGGTGAACACCGTGCCGCCGCCATCCGAGTAGGTGTAAGCCGGCGTCGTGTAGTCCACCGTCATGGTGCGCACATAGCTCATGGCCGCCGGGTTGGTGACGTCCACCACGCCAATGCCCTTGCCGCCCATGGACAGCAGGGCGTAATTCTTGCCGCCGTAGGCCTTGACCACCGTGATGTGCTGGATATAGCCCGGCACGGTGATCTCGCTCACCGCACCCTTCGTCATGCCGACCGGCGTGGCCGCAAAGCGGTTGGCCATGGTGTAGAGCGTCCAGTCCGTGGTGCCGTCGTTGTACAGCTCCACGTCCTGTGTGGCGCCGCCGACCTGCGCCGCCAGCGTATCGATGTTGGCCTCGATGACGGTTGGAAGGCTGGCGTCGCCGGAATCCGAACCGCCGCCACAGCCCCCCAATATCAGTGCGACCGAAGATGCAGTCGCCAGACAGGCGGTACGCATGTGCGCCCACAAAGAATGAAAACGCCGAGATGAATGATTCATGGAAAACCTCTTCTGTTTATTGTTAATTAAGTCATACAAGTTTTTCGGGTCCCACACGTGGTCGCCTGACCACGTGCTTCAAGCTCAATGCAAGCGAATCAATGCCGGACAAATCTATCTGGTATTCCTGAACATCTCAATTGACAAATGTCAATCGCAGCGCATTTCCTGGAAAAAAATGCGTTCATCGCCATCAAAATTTGGCATATCTTTTGCGCGGCCCAGCAAGGGGCTCAGCGACCGAAGCGGATGGCGCGGCTGCCATTTGCCTGCGCCGGACCGATCAGACTCAGCAGGCCTTCCAGCTCGGTACGACTGTCCGGAGCGGGTCGCGCCAGACCGAAGAAAATCATGCCTGCCCCGGGGTTCCAGAGACCCGATCCCTGCAGTTGCAGCGGCCCGCTCTGCGTCGACAACTTGATCTCGATACCGCTCCCGCTGCCGGCGAGTATGGCCTGGTAGCTGCCGAGCGGCCGTCGCACCCGGCCTGAGGTGGCATCGAGCCAGCGCAGCGTCGCCTGCCCGCTGGGGCCATCGCTTCCGAACAGCAGACGGTCGGTTTCAAAAACCAGCTTGCCGCCCGGTTGCCATAATTCGAGATCGGCAGAGATCCGCCCCAGCCAACTGCCCGGCAGCTCAGCCCGGACTGCCCCCAGTTCCGTCCCGAAAAATCCGGATCGCACCTGGCCTGTCGCCTGGATATCGGCGCCCTTCAATGTCACCTGATAGCCGAGAAAGCCGCCCAATGCATCCTGCGGCCGCCATTGCCAGCTCACACGGCCGTACGCCAGGGCCGGGCTGCTGCCCGGGCGCAACACCAGATTCGCAGCCTGTCCTTCCCAGAAACTGCCTTCTGCCTGCTCCAGCCACACTGCATCATGGGTCAAGCGCGGCAACGCCCAGGCCAGCAGGCTGGCGGGCGCCCACACCACCAGCAATGCCAGATACACCAGCAGGGCAAGCGCGTAGTGCCAGGGCCGCAAACGCAAGATTTCCGGTTCGCTCATCCCGCCCCCGCCAGCACGGCTTCGACCTTGATCACGCCGGCCGTGTCGCCCGCCTCGATGCGTGCCGATTCCACACGGATGCCGTCGTTCGCCTGCAACTCACCGAGCCAGGCGACCCACGCATCGAACGCGACCTGCGGCAATACCACTCGCACATGACGTGTATCCAGTGCAGTGATGGATTCGATGCGCTCGCGCAGGCCGCCGGCAACGGCGCGCTGCTCTACGATGCTGGTCAGACTGTCTACCGTTCGGGCAACCACTGTCTGCGCGCGCAGCCGCACGACCTCAGCGGCATCCTGTTGCAACTGCCTGGCCTGCACACGCAACTGCGGCAGTTCTTTGCGCATCTGCGCCGCATCGCGCTGCATGGGCAGCCAGCCGTAGGCATAGCCCAGCGCCAACACCAGCAGCGCGGCCCCGCCGCCGAGAACAAGGCGTTCGCGCGGTGCACGCGCGCGCCAGAATTGAATCAGCAGTGCCTTCATGGCGTATTCCCCGTAATCGTGATGCGCGCCAGCGACTGCGGCGCGGCGCCGCTGACGTCGTCAATCCGGCTGCCCGGTACGACAAGTCCACGCCGATCTACGGTATGCCGATCATCGATGCGGACAAGGCTCGCACGGTGTTCGCCATCAAGAGGAGCAAGAATCCCGGCTTCGCGGGCATCGATAATGAGCTGTACTTCGCCGACCGGACGTTCATGCTCTTCGGAGATGCGAAGCACGTAGTCGGTGAACTCGTGAAGCAACTCTCGGGCGCGCAGGGCATGCACTGACGCACACCTCGGCCTGCTAGGA
>JAGVGD010000078.1 GCA_020057245.1 Thiobacillus sp.
ACGCCCTGCTGAACGAGGCCGTGAGCGCGGCCTTCCAGCAGGCGCTGGCGCGCGACAAGGCGCTCAAGGGCAAGAACTACAAGGTGATGGTGAAGGTGTGGATAGACAGCGGCGGCAAGGTTACGCGTGCCAGTCTGGTCGACAGCACGGGTGATGCCCATGCCGACGAAGTGTTGAAGGAAGCATTGAACAACATGCGCGCATTGCGCGACGTGCCGCCCGCCGATATGCCGCAGCCGGTGAAAGTGCGGGTGACATCGCGTGCATGAAAACGAACGAGAGAACGGTATGACTATTCGCAAAAAACTGCTGGTGATGGCTGTCGCTGCGGCCTGCTCGGGCCACGCCGTGGCAGCCGACGATGCCAATGCACGCATCGAGGAACTGCACGAAACCACGCTCAACCTGATCCAGTTGCTGGTCGAGCAGAAGGTGCTGACGCAGGAAGCCGCCGACGGCATGCTGAAAAAGGCCCGCGCGCAGGCGGCGGAAAAGGTCGAGCAGGCCAAAGCCGCCGAAACCGAAGCGAACCATGGCGTGGTGCGGGTGACCTACGTGCCGGAGCACGTCAAGCGCGACATCCAGGAACAGGTCAGGCAGGAAGTGGTGGCGCAGGCCAAGCAGGAACGCTGGGGCGACGTCAACGCAGTGCCGGAATGGCTGGACCGGTTGAAGTGGGAAGGGGATTTCCGCCTGCGCTATCAGAACGAAGTGATGTCCGGCAGCAATGCGCCTGCCGCGGTGTTCGACAGCTTCGGCCAGAACGTGAGCAACTCGACCGAAGACAATGTCGCGGGCAAGGTGCGTTTGCGCCTGGGGTTGAATGCGAACGTGACGTCGAAAGTGGATGTGGGCGTGCGTATTACCACCGGCAACACGGAAAACCCGGTTTCGACCAACCAGACGCTCGGCGATTACGACAACAAGTACAGCCTGGTGCTCGATCGCGCATTCGTCAAACTCACGCCTTACGACGACCTGACGCTGTGGGGCGGCCGCCTGCCCAATCCCTTCTTCAGCACCGATCTGGTGTGGGACGACGACCTCAATTTCGATGGCGTGGCGGTCAGTTACGCGCCCGGCGCGAAGGAACCGCTGCGCGAATACAAGCCATTTGTTACCGCTGGCGTGTTCCCGCTGCAGACGATCGAGCAGAACGGAGTGACGCAGGCCGAGGATAAATGGCTGTTCGCCTTGCAGGGCGGTCTGGAGTGGCAGCCCAGCACGCGCACGCGCGTCAAGGCGGGCGCGGCCTATTACGATTATCGGAATATCACTGGGGTCAGGAATCCAACACCAACTAACAGCCAATATGACCAGACGGCGCCGGGTTTCCGCCAGAAGGGAAATACTCTGTTTGTCATCGACCAAGATGCCGACAATGACAATGATCTGAATGAATCTGATTACCTATATGGCTTGGCGTCGGAGTACCGCATCGTCAACACGACTCTGGTCGCCGACTTCGCCGACTTCTTCCCGCTCCATATCATCGGCAGCGTCGACTGGGCGCGTAACCTCGGCTTTGACGAGAGCACGGTGCGAGCCAATGCACCGAGCTACAGCGGCTACGATCTGGGCGCCGACGGCTACCAGTTCAAG
Source organism: Thiobacillus sp. (assembly GCA_020057245.1). Lineage (GTDB taxonomy): Bacteria > Pseudomonadota > Gammaproteobacteria > Burkholderiales > Thiobacillaceae > Thiobacillus. Next base: position 1,603 of record JAGVGD010000078.1, read on the forward strand.
CTGACCGTAGGCTACCCCAAGCTGGTCGAGGAGGACGAGTGGCAGGCCTTCATCGGCTACCGTTATGTCGAAACCGACGCGGTGCTGGACGCCTTCACCGATTCGGACTTCCACCTCGGTGGCACCAATGCCAAGGGCTTCATGATCGGCGGCCAGTACGCCATCTACAAGAACACCTGGCTGGCGGCGCGCTGGATGTCGGCCGACGAAGTCACCGGTCTGCCGCTCGCCATCGATGTTTTCCAGCTCGATCTCAATGCCAAGTTCTAAACTTTTGTTGCTGGCTTTGCTGCTGGCGCCGCAGCTGTGGATGGGGCAGCCGTGGGCGGGGCAGTCGTGGGACGCCAGCGAGACCGACTGGCTGACGCCGCAAAACGACGAACGCCCGCCGCGCGAACAGCGCCCGCATTACCCACCCGAACGGCTCGCGCTGATTCCGGCCGACGGCAATTTCGTCGCCCCGCGCTATCAGGCGGGCGACGAGGCGAAGCTGATGGACGCGGCGCGGCAGGGCAATAGCGAGTCTGTGCGTGCGCTGCTGAAGGCCGGCGCAAACCCGAACATCGGCGATTACTGGCGCGACGTGCCGCTGATGGCGGCAGTGCGGGCGGACAACCTGGAGCTTGTGCAGATACTGCTCGACGCCGGCGCGCAGCCCAACGTCAAAGGCCGCGGCTACACCCCGCTGGGCATGGCAGCCAGGAACGGCAACCTGCGTATGGTGGAAATGTTGCTGCGCGCGGGCGCCGATCCCGACCGCAAGAACGACGATGGCGACACGCCGCTGCATGGCGCGGCGCTGCTGGGACGGGCGCAGGTGATCGATGCGCTGGCGAAGGCGAATCCCGATTTGCGCCTGTTCAACCGCGAAGGCCTGTCGCCGCTGGCAGTGGCGGCCGCCAATGGGCGCTATGACGCAGCGCGTGCGCTGGTCCGCGCGGGTGCGCCGCTGGAATGGGGCGACAAGAAATTCCACCCGCCGCTGTGGTGGGCATTTTCGGTCGGCGATTTCGATATGGCGCGCCTGCTGCTGAAGCTGGGCGCACAACCGGGCGGTATGCCTGTGGGGAATCTGTGATGAAGAAATGGGCGATATCCTGGGTTGTGGTCACGCTGCTCGCCGCGCCGGCATGGGCCGCGAACGAAAGCCGCGAAAAGCAGATGCTGCGGCGCATGCAGCAGCAGGTGCAGCAGACCGAACAGGCGCGTGCGCTGGCCGAGCAGGAAAAGACTGCTGCGCTGGCCGACAAGGCCGCCGCCGAAGCTGAGCTGAAGAAACTCGGGGCGGCCGAACGCAAGCTGTCCGCCGAGCAGGCGGCGCGCAGCCGCGCGGAAAGCGGACTGAAATCGACGCAGTCGGAGCTGGAAGGTTTGAAGGCGCGGCTGGCGGAAACCGAAAAGAAGCTGGCTGACAGCGTGGCCCTGCAGCGCGTGACCGCCGGCAAACTGGCGCAGACCGAACAGCAGCTGGCGGGCCATCGCGACGACCTGAAACTGTGCCGGACGCATAACGCCAGCCTCTACACCCTGGGCCGCGAGATGATGCAGAAGTATCACGACAAGACCTGCCAGGATGCCCTGGCGCAGGCCGAGCCGTTCACCGGCCTGAAGCAGATCGAAGTGGAAAACCTGATGGAAACGTGGCGCGACCAGCTCGACCGCGAGCGACTCGCCAAGGGCGCCTCAAGCGAGGCCGGGACGCCCTGAGTCGCCTGTGGCGCAAGCGCGCTGAGCGCCCATAAGCCGAACGGGCCATGTCCGTTGGCTGCCGGGCGCAGCAAAAAGTCATGTTGGATCGGCAGAATACTGGCTGCAAGCACGACTTTGCAGCGCTTGCGGCCCCGCGTCGTGGATCGCTGCAAAGTCCATTTGTTTGTCCTCCAGTAGTTCTCTCGGCGGGGTTTTTACCCCGCCACTTTTTTGTCTGCAGGTTCCGTCGCATCCGTCACCGGTTCCCAGTGCTGCAGCTTGAGCTGCAGCAACTGCTGGCCGTTGTATTCGTTGGTCATCAGCGCGTAGACCGCCTCGATGCGTGCGGGCAGCGGATCGGCATGGAAAAACTGCATGGCATCGAAGGTGACGCCTGCGCGCGCCAGTTTCAGCTTGAGGTGCTTTTCACCAACGACGCGCTGCGCGACCACGTCGAAGCGGGCGTTGAACAGCGGCGCGGCGAAGCCTTGTCCCCAGACCGCATGCTCGAATTGCTCGGCCAGCACATAGCTGTGCTCGGCCGCGTCGAGCTCGCCGTCGGTTTCGATCATCCCTTCGAGGTCGGCCGGGTCGATCAGTTCGCGCACCACGGTTTCGAATGCCTCGGTGAATTCGGAGTGGCGGCCAGCGGGAATGCTGAGTCCGGCCGCCATGGCGTGGCCGCCGAATTTGTTGATCAGCCCGGGATGTCGCTTGTCGATCAGATCGAGCGCGTCGCGCAGGTGCAGGCCGGGGATGGAGCGGCCGGAGCCCTTGAGTTCACCCATCTCGCTTTGAGCGAAGACGACGGTGGGGCGGTGGAACTTGTCTTTCAGGCGCGAGGCCAGGATGCCGATCACGCCGATGTGCCAGTCGGGCTGATACGCGGTGAGACAGTGGCTGTCGCTGGGGTTGAAGCTGGCGAGGATGGCGAGCGCCTCTTCCAGCATGTCGGACTCGACATCGCGGCGGGCGTGGTTGAGCGTGTCGAGCTGCTGCGCCAGTTGTTGCGCGCGGGCGGGATCGTCGGCCAGCAGGCATTCGATGCCGAGCGCCATGTCGTCGAGGC
>JAGVGD010000148.1 GCA_020057245.1 Thiobacillus sp.
CCTCGACCCGGCCGACATCGCGCGCGGCACCCTCTGCATTGGCGCGCGCTGCTGCCAGCGCCGCCGTCGCCGCATTGGCTTCGTGGCGGCGGCTCTCCAGCATTTCCTTGGCGATAAAGTTTTTCTGATGCAAATCCTGATAGCGCGCCAGATTGGCTTGGGCAAGCTTTTCCCGGCTTTCCGTCTCGGCTTGCTGCGCGCGCAAGGCCTGCAGGGTTTGCTTTGAACGCGCCACCGCGCTGGCGGCTGCTTCAAAGCGCTTGTCCAGGTCCACCGGATCCATTTCCGCCAGCAGTTGTCCAGCCTTCACCGCATCGCCCTGATCCACCAGCACGCGCAACACCCGCCCCGGCTGGGTCGGCCCCATGGCATAGGCCAGCCGCGCCTCGACCGTGCCGATGCCGAACAGGCTGGGTTCGACGTTCATGCGCACCACGCTCGCGTGCTCGATGCCCACCGGCGCCAACGGGCCGCGCGTGACAAACAGCCAAGCCAGGGTGGCGACAAACGCCAGCACGCCGAAGCTTAGAAAAAGGTTGCGTTTGCTGATCTTGAGGGCGGCGCTGAGCTTCATGGCGGATACGGGTCAGTGTTTGTCGTCGAGCGCAGGGGTGCGGATTTGATACGTCGCATGACAGCTTACGCATTTTGCCGCGTGTCGGACAACTGGTTGAGACTGTAGCTCACTTCTTTCAGACTCTCGGCAAAATGCGTGATCTGGTCGAAATCGCGATGCACCGAAAATCCCAACTGGCGGAATTCCAGCGGCAATTTGGCGCGCAATGTGGGCGGCACTTCGTGCACCATTTTCTGCCCCAGGTTGCGCGCCGCATCCGCGACGGCCGGCATGTCCGGCTTGCCGCGCACAGCGGTCATCTGCAGCACTCCGGACAGAAACAGGCGCATTTCTTCCTGGATCATGGCGCGCTCATCGGGGTCCAGTTCCAGAACGGCGCGGCCATCGGGTGCTGGCGCGTGCGCGTGGTGGTCTTCAGCGTAGGCCACGCCCAGGTTCAGGCATAACAGCACTACGGCGAGGGCGCCTCGGGGATGTTTCATCGAATTGCTCCTTGTGGCTCAGAAAGATCGGGAAAGTGCGCGCGGCTTCCGCCGCCAGCGTGCATTTCCCGCGCAGGATCGAGGTTTGCAGCACCCGCCCCTGAATCATGCCGATGTAGAGCATTACGGCACACATGGGCGTGGGGGTCGGCGGGCATCAGAATCACGGATGCGCGTGCGCGCTGTCCGCGTCCACGTCGAGCGGCCACAACTGGTGTGAATCCAGCTGCAGCCGTGCGTTGGCCGCCAACGCATCGAGCTGTGTCTGCTGCGCCATCAGCTGGCCGTCCAGCGCCAGCCGGCGATTGAGCAGCACCTGATCCAGACTGCCTTCGCCCAGATCATAGGCGCGCGCCGCCAGGCGCGCGGCTTCGGTCAGAGCCTGCGCAGCGCGGCCGGCCTGCTGCCAGTTTTCCACTTGCGCGGTGGCGGTCTCGAAATCCGCGCGTGCTTCCTGCCGCAAGCGCTGCTCCAGCTGGATCGCCGCGCTCTGTGCCGTGGTAGCTAGCTGTTCGGCGGCCTCCTGATCGGTGCGCCGCGCCCCTCCCGGCAGGGTCAGGCCGACACCCAGCCCCAGCACATGCTCGTTGCCGCCCATTTCGTTTCGATAGAACACGCCCACCGTGGGGTCGACGCTGCGATGCTGGGCGAGTTTGCGTGCTTCGGCTTGCAGGACATCGGCCTGGCGACGTGCGCGGAACAATTCATGATTGTGTTCGAGCACCGCTTCGGCGTAGTGGTCGGCGGATCCCTGAAAGCCGGGTTCCGTGGGCGGCGGCAGCGTCGTTTCTTCCGTCAGCGGCAGGGTGGGAAATTGCGCCAGCAGGCGGCTGCGTGCCTGCTGCAACCGCGTGGCCGATTGCTGCTGCTGCAGGCGAATTTGCGCCAGAGCGGCTTCGGCGTTAATCCGTTCGGTGCGTGGTGCTTCGCCCAGACGAATGCGCGCATTCACCGTGGCGAGCTGCTGCTCGGCAAGCTGGCGCTGCGCCTGCCACTGGCTCGACTGGCTGGCCTGATTCAGCCAGTCGAACCATAGTGTCAGCAATTGCCTCCCGGACTCGTGCAGGGCTTCGCCCAAACTGGCTTCCGCATGCGCGTTGAGCGCGCCGGCCAGCGTGCGATCGGCTTCGGCGCGGGCGGGCATCCGGATCGGACGCGACAGCGCCAATCCCCATTCGGCGAAATTATCAGAGGGGGGCGTCTGGATACGACGCTGGTCGATTTCTGCGTCCAGCTTCCACTCGTCGCGCCCCTGTTGCAGGCTCCGGCTGCGCAAAGATTGCGCGGCGTAATCACCGCGCGCCTGTGCCACGCTGGGCGAAGCCCACAGCGCCGCCTCGGCGGCTTTGGGGTCAGGTAAATAATCGGCCTGTGCGTGAACGGAAAACGCCCACGCCAGCGCCAGGCTCAATGTGCGAACGGCACTCATGCGTGCGCTCCTTTCAGAATGAATTGACGGTACAGCAGCGGCAGCATCACCAGCGTCAGCAAGGTGGCGCTGACCAGGCCGCCGATGACGACGATGGCAAGCGGGCGCTGGATTTCAGAGCCGGGGCCGGTGGCAAACAACAGCGGCACCAGGCCGAAGGCAGCGATGCTGGCCGTCATCAGCACCGGCCGCAAACGGCGCAGCGCGCCGTCGCGCACCACCGCATCGCCATGCAGGCCCTGCGCACGCAACTGGTTGAAGTGGCTGACCAGCACCACGCCGTTCAGCACCGCAATGCCGAGCAAGGCAATGAAGCCGACCGAGGCGGGCACCGACAGATACTCGCCCGACGCCCACAGGGCGAAGATGCCGCCGATCAACGCCAGCGGTACGTTCATCATCACCAGCAAGGCCTGGCGCACATCGCCAAAGGTGACATAGAGCAGAAAGCCGATCAGCAGCAGCGCCACCGGCACCACAATCATCAATCGCTGTGCGGCGCGCTGCTGGTTTTCAAACTGGCCACCCCAGGTAATGCTGTAGCCGGGCGGCAGCTTGACCTGCGCGGCGACGGCGGCCTGCGCATCGCTGACAAAGTTGACCAGGTCACGCCCGGCGACATTGGTCTGCACCACGGTGAAGCGCGTGGCGTTTTCGCGCTTCACCGCCACCGGTCCGTTGGTGCGCTGGAGCGTGGCTACCTGGTCGAGGCCGATTTCACGGCCGTCCGGCAGGGTCAGGCGAATCGCCTGCAGCGCGTCGGGCGACTCGCGCAAGCCTTGCGGCCCGCGCAGTTGCAGCGGGATGCGCCGCCCCTGCTGCTGGATGGTGCCGATCACTTCGCCTTCGAGCTGCGTTCGGAGCAACGCTGCAATGTCGTCGGCGGACAGCCCAAAGCGGCCTGCGGCGTCGCGGTCGATTTCCGC
>JAGVGD010000026.1 GCA_020057245.1 Thiobacillus sp.
GGTGGATCACAAGGTTTCCGACGAGATCGAATATCTGTCGGCGATCGAGGAAAGCCAGTACGTCATTGCCCAGGCGAATGCGCCGCTGGATGCCAAAGGCAAATTTGTCGATGACTTGGTGTCCTGCCGTAACCGCAACGAATTCACGCTGTCCTCGCCGGATCGTATCCAGTACATGGACGTGGCGCCGTCGCAGATCGTGTCGGTGGCTGCTTCGCTGATTCCGTTCCTGGAGCACGACGATGCGAACCGCGCCTTGATGGGTTCCAACATGTCGCGTCAGGCCGTGCCGTGTCTGCGCCCTGACAAACCGCTGGTGGGTACTGGCATTGAGCGGACCGCTGCGGTCAACTCGGGCACCGTGGTCACCGCGCATCGTGGCGGTATGGTCGATTACGTCGATGCCAGCCGCGTCGTGGTGCGCGTCAATGACGACGAAACCCAGAGCGGCGATGTCGGTGTGGACATCTACACGCTGACCAAATACCAGCGTTCCAACCAGAACACCAATATCAACCAGCGTCCGCTGGTGCGGCTGGGCGACAAGATCGCCAAGGGCGACGTGATCGCCGATGGCGCGTCCACCGACAAGGGTGAGCTGGCTTTGGGCCAGAACATGCTGGTCGCCTTCATGCCGTGGAACGGTTACAACTTCGAAGACTCGATCCTGATCTCGGAACGCGTCGTTGCGGAAGACCGATACACCTCGATCCACATCGAAGAACTGTCCTTGGTAGCACGTGACACCAAGCTGGGCCCGGAAGAAATCACGCGTGATATTTCCAGCCTGTCACAGTTGCAGATGGGGCGCATGGACGAGGCCGGTATCGTGCACGTCGGCGCCGAAGTCCAGGCGGGTGACGTTCTGGTCGGCAAGGTGACGCCGAAGGGCGAAACCCAGCTGACCCCGGAAGAGAAACTGCTGCGCGCCATCTTCGGCGAGAAGGCTTCCGACGTGAAGGATACCTCGCTGCGCGTGCCGACCGGCATGAGCGGCACGGTGATCGACGTGCAGGTGTTCACCCGCGAAGGTATCGAGCGTGACAGCCGCGCCAATCAGATCATCGACGAGATGCTGCGCAAGTATTCCAAGGACTTGGCCGACCAGATGCGCATTGTGGAAGAAGATGCATTCTCCCGGATGCGTCGCATGCTGCTCGGCAAGAGCGCCAAGGGCGGTCCGAAGAAACTCGCCAAGGGCGCAGAAGTGACCGCCGATTATCTCGACGGCATGAGCCCGCATGACTGGTTCGACATTCGCGTTGCCGATGAAGATCTGGCGCGTCAGATGGAAGGCATTCAGGAGTCTTTGGAAAAGCAGCGCGCCGAGTTTGGCCGCATGCTGGAAACCAAGAAGAAGAAGCTGACCCAGGGCGACGAGTTGCCGCCTGGCGTGATCAAGATGGTCAAGGTCTATCTGGCGGTCAAGCGTCGTCTGCAACCGGGCGACAAGATGGCCGGTCGACACGGTAACAAGGGTGTGATCTCGAAGATCGTACCGGTCGAAGACATGCCGTTCATGGCGGATGGTACGCCAGTCGATATCGTGCTGAACCCGTTGGGCGTGCCGTCACGGATGAACGTCGGTCAGATTCTCGAAACCCACCTCGGTTGGGCGGCGCGTGGTCTGGGCGAGCGCATCAACGGCATGTTGCAGACCCAGGTCAAGGCGGCAGAAATGCGCAAGTTCCTGGACAAGGTCTACAACGCATCCGGCAAGCAGGAAGACATCAAGGGTCTGACCGACGCCGAGATCATGGAAATGGCCGGCAACCTGACCAAGGGCGTGCCGTTCGCGACCCCGGTGTTCGATGGCGCCTCCGAGGAAGAGATCAAGACCATGCTCGACCTGGCTTATCCGGATGACGACCCGCGCACCAAACAGGTCGGCTTCACGCCCGCCAAGACGCAGGTTCAGTTGTATGACGGTCGCAGTGGCGAGCCGTTCGACCGTACGGTAACGGTTGGCATCATGCATGTGCTGAAGCTGCATCACCTGGTCGACGACAAGATGCATGCCCGTTCCACCGGCCCGTACTCGCTGGTTACACAACAGCCGCTGGGCGGCAAGGCGCAGTTCGGTGGTCAGCGTTTCGGCGAGATGGAAGTCTGGGCGTTGGAAGCGTATGGCGCGGCTTATACCTTGCAGGAAATGCTCACCGTCAAGTCCGACGACGTCACTGGTCGTACCAAGGTTTACGAGAACATCGTCAAGGGCGAGCACAAGATCGATGCCGGCATGCCGGAATCGTTCAACGTGCTGGTGAAGGAAATTCGCTCGCTGGCGATCGACATCGATCTGGAACGGTATTGACCATAGCGGCAAATAGTAAATAGGAGACACGGATGGGCAGAGTGAAATGCCAGTAGGTTGGCTTTTCGCATGCCCTTTCGGGTTTCCCCTCTAAGAGTTAGTCCCTAACGGGGGAATGAAACGATGAAAGCACTACTCGATCTCTTCAAGCAGGTTACCCAGAACGAGGAATTCGACGCCATCAAGATCGGCCTCGCCTCACCCGAGAAGATTCGGTCCTGGTCCTTCGGCGAAGTCAAGAAACCGGAAACCATCAACTACCGGACCTTCAAACCGGAACGCGATGGTCTGTTCTGCGCCAAGATTTTTGGACCGATCAAGGATTACGAGTGTTTGTGCGGTAAATACAAACGCCTGAAGCATCGCGGCGTGATCTGCGAGAAGTGCGGCGTGGAAGTGACCCAGGCCAAGGTGCGCCGCGAACGTATGGGCCACATTGAACTGGCCAGCCCGGTTGCGCATATCTGGTTCCTCAAGTCGCTGCCCAGCCGTCTCGGTATGGTTCTTGACATGACCCTGCGCGATATCGAGCGCGTGCTGTATTTCGAAGCATTCGTCGTGACCGAGCCGGGCATGACGCCGCTGAACAAAGGCCAGTTGCTGACCGAAGAGGATTACCTCGCCAAGTTGGAAGAATACGGTGACGAGTTCAAGGCTGGCATGGGCGCCGAAGGCGTGCGCGATCTGCTCAAGGGTATCGATCTGCCGGTGGTGGTCGAACAACTGCGCAGCGATCTGTCGAAGACCAGTTCCGAGACCAAGATCAAGAAATTCGCCAAGCGCCTGAAAGTGCTGGAAGCCTTCATGAAGTCCGGCATTCACCCGGAATGGATGATCCTCGAAGTGCTGCCGGTGTTGCCGCCGGAACTGCGTCCGCTGGTGCCGCTGGACGGTGGCCGTTTCGCGACGTCAGACCTGAACGATCTCTATCGCCGCGTGATCAACCGTAACAACCGTCTCAAGCGCCTGCTGGAGCTGAAAGCACCGGACATCATCGTGCGCAACGAAAAGCGCATGCTGCAGGAGTCGGTTGATTCCCTGCTGGACAACGGTCGTCGCGGCAAGGCCATGACCGGCGCCAACAAGCGTCCGCTGAAATCGCTGGCCGACATGATCAAGGGCAAGGGCGGTCGTTTCCGTCAAAACTTGCTGGGCAAACGCGTCGACTATTCCGGTCGTTCTGTCATCGTCGTGGGCCCGACCCTCAAGCTGCATCAGTGCGGCTTGCCTAAACTGATGGCGCTGGAACTGTTCAAGCCGTTCATCTTCAACCGTCTCGAAGTCATGGGTCTGGCAACCACCATCAAGGCGGCCAAGCGCATGGTGGAAGACGAAGAACCGGTGGTGTGGGACATCCTCGAAGAGGTGATCCGCGAACATCCGGTCATGTTGAACCGCGCGCCGACGTTGCACCGTCTCGGCATCCAGGCCTTTGAGCCGGTGCTGATCGAGGGTAAGGCGATCCAGTTGCATCCGCTGGTTTGTACCGCCTTCAACGCCGACTTCGACGGCGACCAGATGGCTGTGCACGTACCGCTGTCGCTGGAAGCGCAGATGGAAGCGCGCACCCTGATGCTGGCATCCAACAACGTGTTGTCGCCCGCCAACGGCGAGCCGATCATCGTGCCGTCGCAGGATATCGTGCTGGGCCTGTATTACATGTCGCGCGAAAAGATCAACGCCAAGGGTGAAGGCATGATGTTCGCCGATACTGACGAACTGCGCCGTGCCTGGCAGTCCGGCCTGGTGGACATCAACGCACGCGTGATTGTTCGTCTGAAAGAACGGTTGTTTGACGAAGCCGGCAAGGTGTTCGAGCGCGTCAAGCGCTACGAAACTGTAGTGGGCCGTGCGTTCCTGTCCGAAATTCTTCCGATTGGTCTGGATTTCCCGCATATCAACCGGGTCATGAAGAAGAAAGAAATTTCCAAGCTGATCAACGCCAGTTTCCGCAAGTGCGGCATGAAGGAAACGGTGATGTTCGCCGACAAGCTGATGTACACCGGCTTCTCGATGGCAGCGCGCGGCGGTATTTCGATCTGCATGCAGGATATGTTGATGCCGCCTTCCAAGCAGGCCATCCTGACTGCCGCAGAAAATGAAGTGAAGGAAATCCAGTCGCAGTACACCTCGGGTCTGGTAACCGACGGCGAGCGCTACAACAAGGTCGTGGATATCTGGGGCCAAGCGGGTGACAAAGTCGCCAAGGCCATGATGGACCAACTTTCTACCGAACAAACCACGGATCGTGACGGCAATTCGGTCAAGCAGGAGTCGTTCAACTCGATCTACATGATGGCCGACTCCGGTGCACGGGGTTCTGCAGCTCAGATTCGCCAGCTCGCTGGTATGCGCGGCCTGATGGCGAAGCCGGACGGCTCGATCATCGAGACGCCGATCACGGCGAACTTCCGTGAAGGCCTGAATGTGTTGCAGTACTTCATCTCGACGCACGGCGCTCGTAAGGGTTTGGCCGATACCGCACTGAAGACCGCCAACTCGGGTTACCTGACCCGCCGTCTGGTCGATGTGACGCAGGATCTGGTGATTA
>JAGVGD010000135.1 GCA_020057245.1 Thiobacillus sp.
CCGAGTGCGCGAAGCGAACCGCAGCCATAGCCGTAGCTATGGCGAGGATGAGCGACAAAGCAATCGGCGATGCGGGGCGTGTCGAACATAGCGAAACTTGTGGGTTGTCGTACTAGTGATCGGCTTGTATGTGACGGGCGCGCGCCGCCTCGGCCGCGCCCCAGAGTTCTTCCAGGTTGTAGTGCGCGCGGACGGCGGGCAGCATCACATGCACGATCACGTCGCCGAGATCCAGCAGCACCCATTCGCCGCTTTCTTCACCTTCGGTGTTGCCGACATATTCGCCGGCTTCTTTCACCTTGACGTGCACGTTGTCGGCCAGCGCGCGCGTCTGCCGGTTGGAGGTGCCGCTGGCGATGACCATGCGTTCGAACAGCGCGGTGAGCTTGCTGGTGTTGAGGATGGCGATGTCCTGCGCCTTGAGGTCTTCAAGTGCGGCGACGATCAGTTTGAGTTTGTCTTCGATATTCATGGGAGTGGGTACAGTTGATGTTGGTGAATGTAGTCAAGCACGGCGTCGGGCAGCAGATAACGCACGCTGCCTTGTCGTGCCAGGATGGCGCGGATCCGGGTGGCTGAAATGTCCAGCGCCGTCATGTTTTGAAATACCACTGCGCCGGCGGGGCCTGTAGCCGACCCGGCCGGCACCTGGCGGTGCGAAAGTTCCTGTTGCAGTGCTGCGGCCAGCGCATCGGGCCGGGCCGCATCGGCATCGGGGCGCGTGGCGACGACGATATGGGCCAGCGCAAACAGCTGTGACCATCGATGCCAGGCGGGCAGCCCGGCAAAGGCGTCGGCGCCCAGCAACAGCCACAGCGGCCGATCCGGACCGAGCTCGGCGCGCAGCGCGGTCAGGGTGTCGACCGTATAGCTGGGCGCCGGCTTCTCGACTTCGCGCGCATCCACCGTAAAACGGGGGTTGCCGGCCACGGCGCGACGCACCATTTCCAGCCGGTGCGATGCGCTCGTGCGTGGCATGTCGCGGTGCGGCGGCTGCCCGGCGGGGATGAAGCGTACCTGGTCCAGGTCCAGCGCCTCGGCCATTTCCTCGGCCAGCCGCAGATGGCCCAGGTGGATGGGGTCGAAGGTGCCACCCATCACGCCGATGGCGTGGTGGGGAGCGGAGCGTGGCGCGACCTGGGCTGTTCCGTTCACCGCTTGCCGCTCCCCGCTCCCCATTCAGCCTCGCACATGCCCATCCCCCAGCACGATCCATTTCTGCGAGGTCAGACCTTCCAGCCCGACCGGGCCGCGCGCGTGGATCTTGTCGGTGGAAATGCCGATTTCCGCGCCGAGGCCGTATTCGAAGCCGTCGGCAAAGCGGGTCGAGGCGTTGACCACCACGCTGGCCGAATCGACTTCGCGCAGAAAGCGCCGCGCGCGGCCATAGTCTTCGGTGACGATGGCATCGGTGTGCTGCGAACCGTTGGCGTTGATGTGGGCGATCGCGGCGTCGAGGTCGGCGACCACTTTGACGGCGATGATGGGGCCGAGGTATTCCTCGTGCCAGTCGGCCTCGACGGCGGCGCGCAGCTTGTCTTCGGCGATGCCGGCGACCTTGAGGATGGCCAGAGATTCGACGCAGCCGCGCATTTCCACCCCTTTGCCCGCCAGCATCCGGCCGATTTCAGGCAGCACCGCCATCGCCACGCCGCGCGCCACCAGCAGCGATTCGGCGGTGTTGCAGGTGCCGTAGCGCTGGGTTTTGGCGTTCTCGACGATTTTCACCGCATTCGCCTGATCGGCGCGGTCGTCCACGTAAACGTGACAGTTGCCGTGCAGGTGTTTGATCACCGGCACCCGGGCCTCGCCGGTGATGCGTTCGATCAGGCTCTTGCCGCCGCGCGGCACGATCACGTCGACGTAATCCTTCATGGTGATGAGTTCACCCACCGCGGCGCGGTCGGTGGTTTCGATCACCTGCACCACGGTGGCGGGCAGGCCGGCGGCGGCGAGGCCTTCGCGCACGCAGGCGGCCACCGCCTGGTTCGAGTGCAGCGCCTCGGAGCCGCCGCGCAGGATCGCCGCGTTGCCGGATTTGAGACACAGCCCGGCGGCATCCGCGGTCACGTTGGGACGCGCTTCGTAAATGATGCCGATGACGCCGAGCGGCACCCGCATCTTGCCGACCTGGATGCCCGAGGGGCGGTATTTGAGGTCGGTGATCTCGCCGACCGGGTCGGGCAATGCGGCGATCTGCTCCAGCCCTTCGGCCATGCCGGCCACGCCTTTTTCGTCGATCTGCAGGCGGTCGAGCAGCGCGGCGTCGAGGCCGCTGGCGCGCGCGTGTTCCATGTCGCGGGCGTTGGCGGCCAGCAATATGGCCGCATCGCGGCGGATTGCGGCGGCGATCGCCAGCAGGGCGCGGTTTTTCTGGTTGGTGTCGGCGCGGGCAATCGCACGCGAGGCTTCGCGCGCCTGTTTGCCCACCGTCTGCATGTAGTTTTTAATATCCATCGTTCTTAACGTCCATCTCGATTCCCATTTCGTGCCGGTTCAGCCAGCCTCATTCCCACCCGCAGCAAGGTGTCCCACGGGTCGCCCACGCGCTCCAGCCCCTTGGCCTGACGGTCGATCAGGGCGAGGTCGGCCAGCGCGGATTCGACCTGTGTCAGGCCCAATCGTTTCAGCGCCCGCTCGATTTGCGGTGCGCGCTGCTTGTCGCGCCCCCACAGCGTCCGCATCACGCCGGGCAGGCTGTCGCCTTGCGCCACCGCCAATTTTAACCGTAGCAGCAATTGCACCGCGGATGCGACCTGCCACAGGATGGCGGGCACCGCTTCACCGCTGTCCTTGAGATCGGCCACGATCTGCGCAAAGCGTGTGCCATCGCCCGCATACAGCGCATCGGCCAGTGCGTCGGCTTCCAGCCGGCTGACGTCGACCACCGCGTGTTCGACGTCGGCCAGCGTCACGTCACCCGGCGGCAGCAGCAGCGCGAGTTTGTCGATTTCCTGCTGCGCGGCGAGCAGGTTGCCTTCTACCTGGTCGGCCAGAAACGCCAGCGCGGCGCGTTCGGCGCGCAAACCCTGTTTCGCCAGCCGCCGTTCGATCCAGCCGGGCAGGGCCGCGCGGTCGATGGGTTTTGCCTCGATCACCACGCCGGCCTTCGCCAGCGCGGCAAACCAGCGGCTTTGCATGGCTTTCCAGTCCATCCCAGGCAGGTTGATCAGGGTGAGCGTGTCGGCGGGCAGTTTGGCCGCGTAGGTTTCCAGCGCCTTGGCGCCATCGACGCCGGGCTTGCCGGAGGGGATGCGGATTTCGGTCAGGCGGCGCTCGGCGAACAGCGACAGGTTGTCGCCGCTGGCAACGGTA
>JAGVGD010000062.1 GCA_020057245.1 Thiobacillus sp.
GCCAGCAGCAAGGCCAGCGCCGGGCCCGCCGCCCCGCCGCTGCGTTTAACCCGTTGTCGCGCGGTTTCCGCCACCGGCACCATCATGCCTAAAGTCGTGTTGTACACCAGCCGATAACGGTTGCGGTTCATGGTCTTCTCCTGATGACGGCGGGCACTTTAATGGCTGCGCGGGCGTCGGTCTTGTTTGCGTCGATTAAGTTTTAATTACAACAGCGCGGAGATTTGAGCCGAACGGCTCATGCTATTTCTTCCTGCTCGCGGCACGCCTTGCGGCAACATCGGCTTCCTGTTCCGGCGCATCGCATCACCACGCATAACCCAGCCTGAAATCCGCACGGACATCGCCCGCTTCCACCTGGCTGACACCCTCGAATGGGTAGGCCAGATCCAGATAGCCCGACACCCCGCCCCAACCCTTGAAGCGCAGGCCCAGGCCGGCGGACAGTAGATCGTACTGGTCGATCTGCCCGGGCAAGGCCTCAAGAACGCTCAGGCTGGCGCCCTCGGCGAATGCATAGAAGATCAGCTCATCCAGCGTTTCCTTGCCGAGCGACGGGGTGCGCAACTCGATGCCCGCGACCAGGCCGTTATCGCCGGCGGCGATCGATTCCGTGTAGCCGCGCACCGTGTCCACGCCACCTGCGCTGAATTGTTCGTTCGAGATAAGCGGGCCGCTGGCGGCCTGGCCCAGCACACGCCCAAACAGGCTCCAGCCGTTTTCGAGCTGATGAGTGTGCTTCACCTCCAGACGCAGGAAGGCATAGTTCGCTTCGGCCATCCAGCGCTTGCAGGCGAACTCGTTGAGGTACACCCCCGGCAGGCATTCCACTTCCTCGTCCGCCAGGCCGCGCAGGCTGAAGTTCAGCGCCGAAGTGAACTGGGTCATGCTTCGCGCGGCATACAGATTGGCTTCGTAGCCCAGCGTGAAAGGCATGTAGGAAATCGGCGTGTCGACGCTGTCGGCCCCCAGCAGGGTGACGGTGTCGTTGAACTTTTTGTAATCCACTCCCAGGGTCAGGGTGTGGAAAAAGCCTTCGCGCGAACGCAGCGGCATGATGTAGCGCAGACCGGCGATCTTGCCGTCGCCGAGCACATTCACGTCGCCCACGGCGGCCACATCGCTATTCGAAATCAGGCCATACACCGCCATGTAGTCGCCGCTGTCCAGCGGCCAGACATAGTTGGCGAGAAATACCGAGGTGTCTTCCGTATTTTCGGGCGCGGTCTGGAGCCCGATCGACAGGCTGTGCTCCTTCTGCCACAGGTTGTCGTAGCGCAGATTGGCCAGCAGGCGGGTGTGGCTGGTGTCGGCGGAATAGCGGTTGTTCAGCTCCACGCTGCCATGCACCGGCAAGCTATCGTCCACCTTCAGGTCGACCTCCACCTTGCCCGGCGACACACCTGGGCGCAGCACCGGCGTCACTTTCCGGTCGCCGCCACGGTTCACCGCGGCCAGCTGCTTTTGCACATCCGGAAAATAAGGCACGCTGCCTTCGGCCAGCTCCGGCGTCTTCTCGCGGATGGCGCCCAGGCTGTAATAGCGCGAACCGGTCACCCGCAAGCGCTCCACCTGGCCCTCCGTCACCCGCAGCCGCACCACGCCGTCCTTCACCTTCTGCTCGGGAATATCGACAAACACAGTGAGGTACCCGCTGCCCTGGTAGGCTTTTTCCAATGCGGTTCGCGCGGCCTCGACATCCCCGATGTTCTTGTTTTCGCCCAGAAACGGATAGACCGTTTTCTCGATCTGCGCAGTCGACAAAACCGAATTGCCCTCCACCACGATTTCGAACAGATCGAAGCGGCCTTCCTCGGCGGCCTGCGCCTGCGCAAGGAAGAGCATGGCAAAGCTCGCCAGCAACAGCGCGGCAATAGAGGGCATACGGGACAGAAGCATGGGCATTGCAATTCAATGATCAATAAAAACAACGAAGAAACACTGCGCCATCGGCTCCGAAAAACCGATGGCGCAAGGCTCCCGCAGAAAAAGCCACTCCCCGCCAGGCGGGGAGTGGAGATTCAAACAGGCGGCATTGCACCGCCCTCAGGCATCAAAGCCCGATTGTCAAACAGCGATCAGTACTTGCGCACCATCGGTTTGCACATGTTGCCTTCGTGGCTGCCCAGCGCGGTGTGCGCTTCGTTGGTCGCGTTGGCGAAGGGGTTGTAAGCGTCAGGCAGCGCAGCGTAGGCGTTCACCTTGCTGTTCAGCGCGATCTTGGCGGGGTCGCCCGAACGCTTGATCAGCTCATTCGTGAAGGACAGCTTGGTGCCGGCCAGCGCTGGGACGACGTCGCCCTGCACGTTGGTCACGCTGGCGTTGCGGTACTGCATGGTCAGCTCAACCGCGAAGTCCCAGGCGCCAGACAGCAGGTTGGCCTTGGACGGTGCAATACCGGTTGCGTCAACGGAACCCGTCTGGGTAGCCGGGGTAAAGCTGCCTGCGCCGTAGATGTTGCGGAAGGTCCAGCCGCTTTCGTTGCCGTAGCTGTCGGCCGACAACACACCCATGGCCTTGAACGGGCTGCCCGAGTTGCTGAACTTGACGACGTAGTACTTGCCGTCGTCGGACTTGATGGTGTGATCGACGTGATTCTGCGCGTTCTTCAGGCAGTTGCGCACGTCACCCGAGGTCGAGTTGTTGACCACGGTGTAGCCAGCGGTCGGGTCGATCACGATGGCATTGGCCGCGTCAACGCCGGACTGGCCGCCGAGGCCGCTGGTGTTGTCGGTGTACATGCTGGTCGGAGGCTTCTGACCGTTGAAAGCCGACTCGCAGGGGAAGTTGTTGAAGAACCAGTTGTAGGAAGCCTGGGTGCCGGAGCCGTTGACGCGGCGGCAAACGACAACCTGGGTGTTGCCGCCGAGGGTGGCGTCGATCTGGGTCCAGTCCTGGATGTTGCCCATCAGCATGTTGCCGTAGTCGGCGCGGGTGATCGCGGTGGTCAGCGGCACGTCGTTGGTGGCGACCAGGCCCATGATCACGGTGTTGACCGGCTTGATGGTCAGCTTGGCCACTTCGGCGGCGGAAAGTGCAGACTGGCCGAACTCGACGTTGTAGGGCGCCTTGAACAGCGACGGCGACACGTCGGACACGCCGAAGTCGCTCACCACGCCGTTGTTCAGCGCGGGGTTGGCGAAGTCGGGGCTCACGGGATCGAGGCCTTTGGTCGGGCAGAAGTAGTCGTAGACCTTGCCGGCATCACCTGCAGCCGCGCCGCCAACCACGCAGGAAGCGAAGTCCAGCGACTCAATACGCGAAGCGCGCGCAACCGGGTCGACGCCCCAGACCGAGCCGCCCTTGGAGCGCTTGACCAGCAGGATGGGGGTGTTGACGGCCACACCGGGAATGCCGGCCGCGGCCAGGCCATACCAGGCGCGATGTGCGAATGCCGACGCAGTAGCGGTGTCGCGGTAGGACTTGATGGTGGCGGGTTGCAACATTTCCTTCACCGAGCTCTCGACGAAGCCGTCGGGCGCGGTGGCGCCGGAAAGGACGATCTTCTGCACGCCGGGAACCGCTTCCGGGGTCAGGGTGGCGAAAGCAGTAGGGGCAGCCAGGGCAACCGCCACGGCCAGCGAAATTTGATTCAGTTTCATGAGATTTTCCTTGAATTAACGCGTTAATCGAAAAGGTCAAACATTCAGCGCAAGCGCTGGCAGCGGCCGGCACACACCGGCCTGCTGCCGCTCGCGTTCAGATCATCGAACGGCGACGGGCGGCCATGAAGCCGACCAGACCCAGACCGGCCAGCATCATGCCGTAGGTCTCGGCTTCGGGCACCGCGGCGGCGATCGTCAGGTTGCCGTTCATGTCCAGGTTGGCGAAAACCTGGCTGCCGCCCTGCTCAAGCGCGGCGTAAACGGAAGGGCTGTTGCGCACAGCGAAGGCACCGCTGGTTTGTGAAAGCAGGTACATGCCCAGATCGCTGCCGATCAGGCCGGTGCTGATGCCGTTGAATTCGGTACCCCAGCTGTCACCCCATTGGGCGCTGCCGGCGTAGGCAACGAAGGACGGGTCGGTGACGATGACCGAGTTGTTCGCACCGATCAGACCGTTGGCGTCGCCCAGAAACGTGTTACCGCTAGAACCCAGGTTCTTGAGCGTCAGGTTGGTGTCCGCGTCGCCGATGACGCTGGCGGTGGTGATGTAGCGGTGAAAGTCGGTGGCGGTGATGCCAGAGGTATCCATGGCGCCGATGGCGAAGACCAGACCGGACTGGTCGGCAGGCGCAACCTGGGACAGGAAGCTGGTCATGTTGGCGTCGGCGGCGAAACTGTACGACGCGCCGGACACGGCGATGCCGGCCAGGAAGTCGTTCATGGTGATGTTCAGGTCCAGGGTGTAGGACTTCTGGCCGACGCTGTCCAGAACGGTCATGAACAGCTCGCCGTTGTTGGTGTTACCGTCGACGATGGTTGCTTGAGCGGAACCGGCGGCCAGCATGGCGGCCAGGGCGATAAGTTTGAGTTTCATGTAGTGCTCCTCTTGATTGAAAAGTAAGACCCAGATAGCTATGAAGCTTTCCGCCCCCCTGAGGGACAGGCCTGCCAGCGGGTGGAAAGCCGATCGGAAATCGTGTCTGCCTCTTTGCAGACCACGCCACTTTAGGGGGCGTGAATGACATCCAATGGGGCGTAAACGGGCAAAAAAATGAGCCGGACGGCTCATGCGGGGGAGGGGTGAGCGGGGAGCAGTAAGCGGTCAGGCCTGGTGCTCCGCGACTGCTTCCTTTTCCTGCGCGCCTTGCGCGCGCAAAAACCCCAGCGCGATGGCCTTGGCTACGGCCTGGCCGCGGGTGCGGACGACCATTTTTTTCATGGCGTGGCGCAGATGGTTTTTCACGGTGAGCATGGAGAGCCCCAGGATGTCGGCGATTTCGTCGTTGGTCTTGCCGTCGCGCACCCAGGTGAGGACTTCGACTTCGCGCGGGGTGATGAGGCCGGCGGGGCGTTTGCTGTCGCCGTCGGCGCGCGCTTCGTTGGCGAGCACGCGCGCCAGGGTCACCAGCAGGTGCGGCAGCAGGATGTCGAGATACATTGCCAAGCGGCTGTCGAACGGCACGCGCACGCGCGAAAAGCCGGCATAACCCTTGAGCTGGCCGTTGATCCAGCTCATGCCGTGGAAGGCGAGATTTTTCAGTTCCAGATCGCCCAGCCGGGCGTGCCAGCCGCCGGCTTCGTCGTGCAGCGCGGCGATCAGGCGCGGCTCGCCGTGGCCATGCCATTCCTGCGCCAGCTGCTGGATCAGGCCGTCGCCGGGATGGATGACGCGATGGTAATGGTCGTCCTTGAAATAGCGGCAGGCGGTAAAACGCTCGTGCAATAAATAGCCGCTTTCATCGGCCACGCCGCACAGCAGGATTTCGTGCGGGATGAGCGCCTGTATCGGGCCATGCACCCAACTGAAAAAATGATGGCGCAAGCGCACTCGACGCGAGGCGAGCAGGATGCGCGCCAGATGGCCGCATTCCTCGTCGGTCAGTTCGTTTGCGATTTGCATGCTGCTCCCCGGTTTGGGGGGCAAGCTTAGGCATGCGGGATGACAGGGGCGTGACAGTTGAAAGATTCAGGGGTCAGGGGTCAGGATTCAGGGAATGAGCGGATTCGCCGCGTTTCACGAATTCCAGAACGCGGCGAAGCCGCACAAAGCACCCTGACCCCTGACCCCTCCACAGTCACAGTGCAGCAACATTTCCGCAATGTTTGCTGACTATGCTTGTCATCTTCCCCCCACCCCACGAGCCAAGATAAATTGCGCCAGCATCTGGAAGACATCCTGGACAACACGCGCCTGCTGACGCTGTTGCAGCCGATACTCGATCTGGCCGAGGGACGCGTGATGGGCTTCGAGGCGCTGTCGCGCGGGCCGTCGAACAGCCCGCTGCATGCGCCGCAGTCGCTGTTCAAGGTGGCCGAGCTGCATGGTCTGCAAATCCGGCTCGACTGGGTGTGCGTGCACTCGGCGCTGAAAACCTTTGCGCTGCTGAAGCTGCCGGGGCAGTTGTTCGTGAACCTGTCGCCGTGCAGCATGCTCGACGCGGCCTTTGCGCCGGTGCATCTCCTGGCGGCGCTGAAAGCAGTCGGCCTTCATAGCAGCCAGCTGGTGATCGAGATCACCGAAAATGCCTGCAATCTCGATTACGCGCTGTTGCGCGAAGCGGTGTCGCAGCTGCGTGCGGCGGGCATCGAGGTGGCGATGGACGATCTGGGCGAGGGCTTTTCCAGCCTGCGCCTGTGGTCGGAACTGAAGCCGGCCTTCGTCAAGATCGACAAGCATTTCATTGCGGGCATCCATGAAGATCCGCACAAGATCCAGTTCGTGCGCTCGATCACGCAACTGGCCGGCGGCGCCAACACCCGCGTGATCGCCGAAGGCGTGGAGTCGGTGTCGGAACTGGCGGTGCTGCAGGACATTGGCATCCGCCACGTGCAGGGCTATCTGATCGGCCGCCCCTCACCCACCCCGGCGCAATTGCCGCCACGCGAGGTGATGGCGGTGCTGCAATCCAGCACGGTCAGCGTGATGCCCTACCTGCGCGGCGCGGACGGCTCGCACGTTTCGGCGGAGCGGCTGGTGGTGCCTGCACCTTTTGTGACGCCCCACACCACCAGTCAGGATGTGCTCGACCTGATGCTGAAGCATCCCGACCTGCACGCGGTGGCGGTGGTGGACAAAAGCATTCCGGTCGGCATCATCCATCGCCCCGCCGTGCTCAACCGCTTTATCGGACTGTATGGCCGCGAGCTGTTCGGCAAGAAACCCTGCGCCGATTTCATGGATCCCGATCCGCTCATCGTCGACAAGGCGACGCAGATCAACGAGTTGTCCGAGCTGGTGGTCAAAAAGGGCAAGGCCGCGTTCACTCAGGGCTTTGTGATCACCAGCATGGGGCGTTATCTGGGGCTGGGATCGGGGTTCGACCTGATGCGCGAGATCAGCGAAATGCAGATCATCGCCGCGCGCTACGCCAACCCGCTCACCGGCCTGCCCGGCAATGTGCCGATCCAGGAACACATGGAATATCTGCTGAGCAACCAGCAGTATTTTGTCACGGCCTATTTCGATCTCGACCAGTTCAAGCCCTACAACGACGTCTACGGCTTTCGGCGCGGCGACGACATCATCCAGCTGCTCGCCCACATTCTGCGCGAAAGCTGCAATGCCGAACTGGACTTTATCGGCCACGTCGGCGGCGACGATTTCGTCGTGCTGTTCCAAAGTCTCGACTGGGAAGTACGCTGCCACGGCATGCTGGCGCGCTTCGACCGCGAACGCCTGGCGCTGTTCAGCCCCGAGCACGTCGAGACCGGCGGCTACCGCAGCGAAGACCGCCGCGGCGCGATGACTTTTCACCCGCTGGTGTCGCTGTCAATCGGCGCCGTGCTGATCGACCCTGCGCACTACCACCACTACCAGGAAGTCTCGCGCGCCGCCGCCGAAGCCAAGCACCACGCCAAACGCATCGACGGCAGCTGCCTGTTCGTCGACCAGCGCAAAACGCCATTCGGCCGCCGCCTCGCCAGCGAAACCGGCGAAGCCATCCTGCCCGAGTTGGATTGCGCGTAAGCGCGCGCCTTCCTTTTCCCGTTGCGTTTTTCGCACGCAAAAAAAAGCGAGCCCGAAGGCTCGCCAAGCAAGACATCAACCGGCGCAAACCGGCTGATTCCCGGAGAATGGATTACAGGCTGCCGCGGCGACGCGAAACCATAAAGCCCACCAGACCCAGACCGGCCAGCATCATGCCGTAGGTTTCGGCTTCGGGGACTGCAGCTGCGGAGAAAGTGTAGATACCCTGGTTGGTCAGCTCGCCATCAGCAAAACCGCGAACCTTGAAGCTGTAGGCGCCTGCAGACAGCACGCTGCTCACGCTGACGCTCGTGTCGGTCGAACCGGTGACCAGGTCGCCAGCCAACCAGGTGCTGCCGCTGAACAAATCCAGCTTCAGGTTGGAAATGTGGAAGCCCAGGCTGCCCAGGTCGAGGTCAACCGTCACGCCCGTACCTGCAGCGGTCGGTGCGCCCACAACGGTGAAGTTGTAGATGTCGGTAAAGTTGTATGCATTGCTGCCAAGGGTAAACACGGTGCCCGCAGTGACGGTGGACGTGTTGACATAAGGCGTCGTGCTCAACGTACCCATGTTGTAGGTGGCGTCAGCGTGCGCGGTGGCCGAAGCCATGCCGGCTACCAGCGCGAACGCCAGCAAGGATTGAACGAATTTCATGAAGTTCTCCAAAAGCGAATAAATAAAGCAAACAAATTAAAAGGGCGCGTGCACCGGCATCCGCATGCGGCCACTTTCGTGCGCCGCTGCTGGAAGTTCCCTCCAGTACGGCATCAGTTTCGCTATTGAATGTTGCATGTCGTCCGGGTTTCGCTCGCCGCCTATATAGCCCGTTCAGGCCATACGCATGAAAAAAGACGGCCCCCGAAGGAGCCGTGAACGATTTGCAGGAGAGACGTCCTGCGGGAGTTGCCTGGTGGGCTCGCCAATTCCGCGCAGCCATGCGGGATGAGTTCGCGGAAATGGCTGCGTCGGGATTTGCGGGGTTCTACAGGGATGGAAGTATCCGCTGTGGATGTTGCAAGCCCATGCTTGCGCTTCGCCATCGGCATGGCCCGTTCAGACCATGCCAGCCGCATCGGCCAATCCGCGCATTCGGGCCATACGGCTTCCCGTTTGCTGTCATCAAGCGCTCACGTTGGAGGATGAAAATCGGCTCATTCAAACAAACCATCAGGGATGACGATCATGGACACACTTGGCGAGACACCGGAAATATCCGATACGCAGGCCGACCTTCTGGCGGCGGAAGCGCTGCATGAACTGGGCGAAATCCCGCTCGACGAAGCCGACGAATATGCCGATCAATGCGACTACGCAGGCTGCTACCCGTGGCTGGCTGAAGTCATCCGTTCGCACCCGCACGACAATACGGCTCACGTGGCAATGCACGCCGCCAGCACGACTGACGACGACAATTTTTTCACCTGCTGAAAAGCAGGACATGAACCGGCGAAGATGAAATCGCCAGACAAATCCGGCCAAGCTGTCCCACTGTAGCGTCGGAAATTCTTACAGTGTGTATCCAGCACACTGAGGCTGCCTGCCTATCCTGTAGTGCGCGAAATAAAAAGTCTGTTTCGCCTCAATCACCTGGCCATCCTGGCCGCCTATCTGGAACGGAGTTTGCTAGCTAAGCGCCTTGGCACCGACAGCGTCGGCAAGTCAAAAAAAGACCCGCCAAGAGGCGGGCCAAAGATGCGCGTGAACGCAACCGGTTGGTGATTCCCGGCGACGTATGTCGCCAGAAGTCCACCCAAACTATCTGACCTAGTCAGCCATTATCAATTTGATGCATGACCACATTGTTAATTCTGATGTGGTCGTTCGAACCATTACGCGAAGGTGTGTCATAAACCCCACCCAAATCCAACCCTACAATTGGCAGGGAATAAGTTACGGATTCGTGTGCGCCACGCATACCAAGTATTTCACCTTTCCGCATGACCAATCACTTCGGCTAATCAAAAACCATTTATTTATTAACTGAATTAATGCATGGTGTTAAAAAAACGGGTCTGAGCGCTTGCTGCATCAGTCCCGTTTGATCGTCACCAATCGCTATCCGGTCTGTTTATGCAGTACGGCGGCGAACAACAAAACCAATCAAGCCAAGACCAGCCAGCATCATGGCGTAGGTTTCAGCTTCGGGGACCGGCGTGGTCACGAAGGACATGCCGACGAATTTCTTTTCCACGAACGCCAGCGAGTTCGGGGCGCGGGTGGAAGCCAGCAACAGGTTTTCGATGGTTACATTGATTGTGCTGGCGGTATTCCATGCCGACAGGTCGGCCGAGGTTTCCGCGAGCCAGTTGTGGGTGGACGCGCCAGATTGCCTCACCGGGGCAGCCACCAGACTGCTTGTAATTTCGACCAAGGGATCGGCCACATCGAACAGGCGAACCTGGCCGGCCGCATTGACCGACGAACCCCTGCCCTGTCGCAGGTAGTCGCCCTTCTCGACAAAGTCGAAATCAGAAAAGCTGTAACCCTCGTGAGCGGTCACCTGGACGTTGATGGTCTCGTTGGTGAGCACGTAACCTGCGCCGTTGGACGACTGGGAGACAAAATCCGTGGGGGTGAAGTACAGGGTATCGCCCGACACATTAGCCGTGCCGAACATTCCCAGCATGGCATCGTCAAAAGTGAAGTCGATGGTCGTGCCGGACAGGGTGATGGAAGCAGCAAAAGCTGCGCCGGTCACGGTTTGGCTCAGCAAAATAATGCCGGCAGCCAGTTTTTTGTTCACGCGTTTCATGGATAACTCCTCTTGTAAATTGGTTGGGGCAAGCCTGGATACTTGGTCCAGTTTTTCTCGCAAATCTCCGCCGTCGTCTCGCCGCTATCGTTCGTTACGTTATCGTTTTAACTGCCCAGCCATGCAGCGCTGCCAAAATGCACAGCCCTGCGGCGCTGCCTTAAAAGCGCTGCCTTAAAAGCACAGCGCCATCTGTCTGTCGCACGTACGTCAGGCACAAAAGATCCAGAGCGCCCGAGCAACACAACTCAGCGCACACCAGCAGGATTTGCAAAAAAGAACGCAACGCCAAACTGGCGTGCGCATGAGATATCGCAGGGCCAAACGCCCGGCGAAACAGAAATGGACAGGGCATGGGAGATGCCCCTTCCTGACGCCCAAACCACGACGCCCACTGCTATTCACGCGCACTGCTTGCTGCTTTATTTTTTAGCTGGTCAGAATGCGGCGCCTCTATGTGCCCCTGCATCCCGCCGCTTTTTTAACTGCTTTGGGTACAACTTATTATTTGCCTTGCGGCATGTCTCCTCCTGCCCACTTCCCAAAACCAAAAGGGAATAACGGCTCAGGCGCACGTCGCAACGGGATCTGCATCTGGAACCTGGCGCAGCACCGTTTCGGCGTGCGCATGAGATATCGCCGAGACAAGCTCAGCGATCACAGGATAGTGCAAGCCCAGAATCAAGCCTGCACGGACATCCCTATTGCCGATGTCCTTTACTGCTTTTCACGCGCACTATTTGTTACTTATATAAAGCAGGTCATCGATAAGGTGCATTCTTCGACGCACTCGGATCCCGCCGCTTTTTGTACTACTCGGGCACTATAGTCGCGACTTATCTCAACCGCAATACCCATCACAAAGTTTTATTAAAGTATTTCCATTTTCCACCGGGGCGCTTTTCTGTCAACCACCCAGAAAAACAATCTCAAGCGTACGCAGAAACGAAATCGGGCAATACAAAGATCGCGCAACGTCGTTTCGACGTACGCGTGAGATGTCGTTGCAAGTCTTCCAACGACCACAGGTTCGGGCAAATCCTTGGGAGAGAACCTGCCCTGGCATCCGGACTGCGATGCCTGCTGCTTATTCACGCGCACTGCCTGTTACTTTATTTATGACTGCTTTACTTCATCATCGCAGCGCCCCGAATCTGGTGTTCGATTGCTTCTGCGACTGTGGTGAATCATATCGACTGAATATTGCAAAGCATCGCGTTAAAACACTCGTTGCTATGAGCTTATCGGCTCATGCCATCAATCCTCGTCCGATCAGACCAGGCGCTTGCGCATGGCCGCCAGCAGGCCACCGCCCAGCAATACCAGGGCCCAGGGTGGCAGCGGCACATCGCCATCGCTACCGCCGCTGCTGGCTGCCGCCACACTGAAGGTTTGCATGACGGCAAGCGCAGCGCTGGTTTGACTGTCGCCCGCCTGGCTCGCTTCAAGGGTGCACAGGCCGGCTGCCAGCAGGCTGACGGTGTGGCCGCTAATACCGCACACCGCGGGGGTCAGCGAGGCGAGGCTGACCGGCAAACCGGAACTGGCGGTAGCTGCAACGGTGAATGGCGCGGTGTCCAGTGTCTGGCTGGCGATGAGCGGAAAATTGATGGTTTGGCCGAGCGGGGTCACGCTGAAACTCTGCGTCACGCCGGGTGCCGCACCGTAGCCTGCGCCACCGGACTGACTGGCCGCGAGCGTGCAGGTGCCCGTGGCGATCAGGCTGACGACGTTGCCCGCAACCGTGCATGTCGCTGGCGTCTGGCTGCTGAAACTCACGCTCAGGCCCGAGCTGGCGGTAGCGCTCAGGTTGAATGCGCTATTCACCACCATGTCGTCGAGGGGCGCAAAGCTGATGGTCTGCGCTTGTTGCACGCTCCAGGCGAGCGTGACTGCCCCGCTCGCCGCCGCCTTGCCGTCGACCGCGATGCGGTAGACCGTGCCCGCGGTCACCGCAACAGCGAGACCACTGGCGTTGCCCGCCGAACCGTCATTGTCGTTGGCGGATGCGGCCAGCAGGGTCGATACGCTACTACCGGTGTAGGCCGCCAGCAGGGTATCGATACCGCTGCCGTGGGTGTCGAGACTGAGGGTGCCGGACACATCCGCGGTCCATTGCCACCAAACGGATTTTCCGCCGCTGATGGCTGCATGCGCGGGTTCGCCCGATTCCTGTGTCGCGTTCAGATTCCAGCCATTGACGCTGCCGCTGGCGCCGCTGATGAGCGCGGCCGCGGCAAACGCATCGTTGACCGGCGCGCCCTGGGCGGCAAGTACATCGACCCGCGGTTTAACCAGGCTGTTGCGCGTGTCGGTGACGGGCTTTCCATTTGCGGTGAGGCGGTCGAGGCGGCTGACGGCGGTGTCGCCTGGAAACGCCTGCGCCAGCAGTGCAACTGCGCCGGTGACGACTGGCGATGACAGCGAGGTGCCTGCAGCGGTCACGCCGGTCACCGTGGTGAGCGCGCCGGGCGCGAGCAGGGTCAGGAAACTGGCGCTGTTGGAAAAGCATGCCACCTTGTCGGCTGCGCTGGTGCTGTCGGTGCAGTCCGGCTCCGGCGTAGTCCAGGTCAGTGCACCCACATTGGCATCGTAAACCGCGCCGACGGACACCGCTTCAGGCGTGCAGGCCGGATTGGAAATGCCGTCGGAATAGCCATTGTTGCCACTGGAAACAATGCTGAGGATGCCGGCGCTGCGTGCATCGATGATCGGCTGCCGATAGGGATTGCTGAGCTTGCTGCTGCAGCTGCTGGTGTTCTTGACCCCATCGCCCAGGCTCATGTTGATTGCCACGATGTTGTACGTCGCACGATTGGCAATCGACCAGTCGATACCTTCGATGACATCGACGCTGCTGGCCGAGGTGCCGTCGAAGACGTCAATCGCAATGATGCCGGCGCCCGGCGCGATGGCCGTTGCGGTGCCCGCCACCCAGGTGCCGTGGCCGTTGGCATCGCGCGCATTGTCTTCCGGCGCGGCATCGAACGCCGCCACTACGCGGCAACCGGCCGGCACCCCGGGCGCGGTGCAGGAACCGAATTCGGCGCGGGTGTAATCCGCCCCGGTGTCGAGTATGACTACGCTGGCGCCGCTGCCATTACGCCCCATCACCTGGTTCACCTGCGGCTGCCCAAGCAATGGCAGTACCTCGGCCAGTTGCGTATGCAGCAAGGTGTTTTCGTACACCGCCGCGACTTCGCTGCGCGCCAGCAAACGCAGCAGCGCAGCCTGGTCGCGCAGGTGCAGGTAGGCCATCGGCAGATGACGAAAGTCGCGCCGCAGTTCCACATCCGCAACCGGCAGTGCCGCCAGCACCCGCGTCTTCAGCGTGAGGTAGCGATCAGCGCGCAGTTGCGTGAGGGACGTGTCTTCCTTGTTCAACGCACGCTGGGTCAACTGCGCTCCGATCTCGGCATCGATAGCGGCATCCTCGAACAGCACCAGCACATCGCTGATCTCGCCCGCCTGCAGTTTGCGCCAGACTTCCGGCGCGATCTTGCCGGAAAAGATTACGGGCACATCACCTGGAGCAGCCCATGCCGCCCGCAGCGGAAAAAGCGCAAGAACAAGCAGCAGTAGTGCAAAAATGGATAGACGCACGACACTGACAGGCCGCGAACATGAAATAAATCGTGGGTTCATCCGCGCAAAACATAAGCGCTCCGCATGACAAACATACGACGCTGCGGCATGCGCCTGTCACTCAAGCCTTAACGCTCCACCCGCTTGCGCGCCCGGGCAAACCGATCGAGCCATTGATGCAGTTGCGCCGCCGCAAACGCCATCGCCAGGCTGAGGGCAAAGCGCCCGCCTCCATCCATCACACGCGTCCAGTCGACTCGCCACGAGGCCGAATCGGCCGCCGGGTTGAGCGTATGGCTCAACAGGTCCGTGACCGAACTCGCCAGCACCAGCGGCACATCGACCGCTTCCAGCA
The DNA here is from genome assembly GCA_020057245.1 of Thiobacillus sp. GTDB lineage: Bacteria > Pseudomonadota > Gammaproteobacteria > Burkholderiales > Thiobacillaceae > Thiobacillus. The sequence continues at coordinate 14,266 of JAGVGD010000062.1, forward strand.
GCATCAGGAAGGGCAGGCTCAGCAGCAGCCGCAGCAGCCGCGCCCGCCAGCCCGCCAGCGGCCAGACCAAAGCCGCTGCGATCAGCACCAGCGGATGAATCAGTGCGGCATACATCGGGGTCGAAGCATCCACCGTCAAGCCAGCCTGCACGACCTGTCCCTGCACCAGCAGCGCGTTTTGTGTGATCACCTGCGTGTCGAAGACATATTCGTGGCCCAGCGCGATACCAAGATGCAGCACCGCAAAATCCGGCAGCGCCCAGCCCAGCACCCGCTCGTAGACGGGCAGCCAGAAATCGGCGTAATGCCAACCCCATGCCCACGCTGCCCACAGCAGAACCGGCAGCCAGAACAGCAGCCGCAGGATGATGCCGCTCACGGCGGGGCGCATTGCACTCATGGTGCGCGCCGCAAAAAAACCAGAAAGAAAACCAGGCAGCTCGCCACCAGCAATGCCGGTAACACCGTGCCATGCAACACCCCGAACCAGGCACGGTCATGCAGGAAGGCATGCCACAGCACGATGATGCGCGCCTGGTTCAAGACGAACACCAGCAGCGTGCCTGCACCCAATCCCAGCAGACGGATGCGCCAGGCAAACGGGTAGGCGATGAACGCCGCTGCCAGCAGAAACAGTGTTTCCATCCCCTCGCAGCCATTGAGAATATTCAGACGCCCCGCCGCCGCCGCCACCAGCCGATGGCCCTCGGCGTGAACCTGGTACGCCGGCCACAGCAGATCGATCATCCAGGCTGCCGGGCGGACGGTAAGCTGGTCGATGATCAAGCGCTCGAGCCAGCTGTCGCGGCTCATTTCCCAAGCGTATTGCAGCGAAAAGAACGCCGCCAGAAAAATCAGCAATACGCGCAGGGGCTGTCTTCGCTGCGCTTCCGCGCGCGTCCCGGCTTCGATGAATTCGGCATGACTCAGTGGATGCATCCAGCCATGCTAGCGCGTCCATGTTGTCGGCTTGTGGCAGTCCCAAAAAAACGGGCGGCCCTAAGGCCGCCCTGTCTGCTGCTTTCGTACTGCTCAGCGTGCAAAAAGATTGTCGCGCACGATCCGCGGCTCGATACGGAAGACGTTGGCATCGCGCGGGTTAACGAAAACCTCCACCCAGTGCACATCCTGTGCGCCGAAGTTTTCGACGCAAGTGAGGTTCTCCACCATGGCCTTGCCCGAGGGCTGGATCGTCGCAGTGTAGGGTTTGTCGAGGCGGAAATAATGACTGCCGCCATGCGAGACCAGCACCGGCTTGCCGAAGGCGATGGCATGCTGGGTAATACGGTCAATCACCGCATTGAAGCCCTGGCGCTGCGGATCGGCCACGGGCAGATATTGAAGCAATGTGTTTACACACGACAGCCTGCATAAGCCGAACGGTTCATGCGGCCAATAAAACCTGCCGTTTCCGGCTCAGGCTCCGGTTCAATATCCTGTCACGCGTAGCGGCTAAGTTCCCGGTTCCCGCAGCGACAAGCGCAGACAGGAGAGCCGCCATGTCCTACACCCTCATCCAGGGCGAGTTCCATATCCACAATCCGGATGCGCCTTTGATCGGCCCGGAACCCGACGGCGACACGCTCAAGTTCGCGCCACGCAATCGTGAGCTGGTATTGCGCCTGCCGCGTCCGAACCACGCGGCAGGGTTCAACGGCAAGGGCCAGATCAATATCCGTTATGAAGCCATCGATGCCCTGGAAACGCATTTCAGCGTGGCAGGCACGACCTTCCATCAACCGCTCGATCTGGCACTCGCCGCGCGCGACGCACTGCTTGCGCGCACCGGCTTCGGCAAGGTGACATTTTTTGCGGAGAAGCCATTCAAGGTCGAATCGGTCGAGCATCACCCGGTTCCAGGATATTTGCTGAGCAACGGCCTCGACACCTATGGCCGGGTGATCGCTTTCGCGTTCGCGGGCGAGCCTCCTTCGACCGACGGCACGCAGGTATTCCTGACGCCGGGCATGCTGGAAGAAAGTGTCAATGCCCACATGCTTGGCAGCGGCCATGCATGGCCAGCCTTTTACCTCGGCATGCCCGCCGAGTTGCGCGGCTACCTGGGTCGCCTGAGCGTCGAAGCGCGCGTAGCCACGCTCGGCCTCTGGGCTTCGGCAAAAGGTATCCCTGGCAAACCCGTCGAAATCCGCAACATGAATGAATTGCAGGACATGGTCGTCTGGCCCAAATTGTTCCGCCGGCTGGCGCCGTATTTTCTGGAGGGCCACCGGGATTTTTCCACGCTCGATGCCTGGCTGCGCGCCGACCCGAAAAACCGTGACGACCGCCTGCTGCTGCCCAACCGCGAACTGGGCAACATGCACGACCTGATCGTCGAGCAGGAACAGACGCTCTATCTGGCGGAATACCCCGAGGATGTGGTGATCGTGCCGGACGATTATGTGTTGATGGAGCCGCCCGTAGCGACCGAACCGGCGCGCGCGGGCAGCGTGCGCATCGTCGCCGCGCTGGTCGATCCCGTGCAAACGAACGAACGCGGCCACGAAACCGTCACCCTGCTCAACACCAGCGAAACCGGCATCGTGCTCAACGGCTGGCGTCTCGCCGACAACAGCGGCAGGCTGATTCTCAGCGGGCAGCTCGGCGCGGGCGAAACGATCCGCGTCCCGCTGAGCGGCGCGGTGCGGCTATCCAATACCCGCGACACGATCAGCCTGCTGGACGCACAAGGATCGCTGGTCGATCAGGTCAGCTACGAAAAACGCCAGCTTCCGTTGCCTGGTCACAGTCTGGTGTTTTAGCGGGGACACGCCATCCCCACGGAGAAAAAACTCTTCAGGGTTTTGTGTGGCTTATGGTGTTTTCAACTGCCGGCCTGCAAACTTTGCCTCCCCTCTCCCAGTGTGGGAGGCAATTATTGCCTGACATGCAGGGCCACCTCCAACAATTGCAGGATGAATCGGGGAAAACGGCCTTGATGGGAGGTCCATCTACTTTGGAAGGCCTGAATGGCTGTGTTTCTGAGCAAGGGATTACACGGACGCCAACACTGCTGAAACGTCACCGTCGTTCTGCTCCTCATCCAGATGCCGCACGCGAAATCAGACGTATGCGTATCGGCTGCGGAAGGTCCACCGGTGGCAACAGCCCAGTGTCTCCCGCATCCATCAACGTCTGTTTCAATCTTGCGTCCAGTGTCGGATTGCCGGTCGAGCGACTCAGGTCCAGTCGCTGCACCCGGCCACCCGGATCTATCCAGAGTTGGAAAGTAGCGGTGTAACTTGCCCGTCTCAGTTCGTCGTCCTGTGAAAAAAGGCGCTCCAGAAAGCGCTCGATCTGCGAGTCGTAATAGGCGAAGCGCTGTGCATCACTGCTCCGCTTATCGCCCCCGATTTGCACACTGGCAAGCAGATCCTTGCCGCCCTTCTTCGCAGCTAGGCCGAAAGCGTCCGAACCGCTTCCGTCTGCGTCGAGCCCCAGCCGATCATCACTGACTGGCTGCTCTTGGGCGCTCGCCTCATCGTCCTTGATCTCAATTTTCTCTTTAGTCTCGATTTCCGGAGGCTCTTCGACTACTTTGGGCGGCGGAGGCAGTGGCGGGGGTGGCGGTTCGATCAGGCGCACGCGCTGGACGAACGGCTCAGCATTTTTACCGCCTCCCTGCAGCAAATCGCGTACGAACAAGACAAGCCCAGCCACCACAGCCAGAACGGCCAGCCTGTAAAGCAACCGTTTTAACCCGCCGGGCATGCGGCCACCCTGCTTATTTCACCAGCCGCTGGGTAACGAGACCCAGTTCGCGGATCTGAAGCCGCTTGACCACGTCCAGTACTTCGATGACCCGCTGGTACTGGAGGCGCGCATCGCCCTTGATGACTACTGGCAGATCGGGATTGGCAGCCTTGTAAGCCTGTAGCCGACTTTCCAATTCTTCCAGTGTGACCTGATAGGTATCCAGATAAATGCGGCCGTCTTCGGTAATGGTGATGGCCTTGGTCTTGGGCTTGGCCATGCTTGGCGCATCGCTGGCAACGGGCAGATCGACGGATATGCCCTGCACCGATGCGGTTGCCATGATGATGAACACGATGAGCAGGTTCCACGCCAGATCCATAAGCGGCGTGAGGTTTAATTCGTCGTAGATGCGAGTGTCAGCCCTGCTACGCCTGCGCATTTTCGTCGCCTTTCAGAGCATGGGTCAGTGCAATTCGGCCCACCAGTTCATCGGCAAACACCTCCATGGCGGTTGTCAGGTAGCGAACGCGCGTCGCCAGACTGTTGTAGCCGAACATGGCGGGAATAGCGATCATCAGGCCGGCCACGGTAGTGGTCAGCGCGGCTGCCACGCCGGGCGCAATGGTGTTCACATTCACGTCGCCTGTGGCGGCGATCATGGTGAAGGTGATCATGATCCCGACGACCGTACCGAAGAGACCAAGAAACGGTCCCCCACTCACGGCCAAGGTCAGCAGTACGAGCTTGCGGTTCATACGCTCGATCTCATCCATCAGCGCCACGTCCAGGCTGGAGCGCAACGCCTCTACTCCCTGAGAGCTCAGGCGCCGGCCGTAGCCCTGCTGCTGATGCAAGTCCAGTATGCGCTTGACTTCGCTCATGGCATGCTGGTACAGGCGCAGTAGAGAAGAATCCTGCATGTCCTTGCCAACATGTTCTAGCGGCAGTTGACCCTCAACCTGACCCGTAGTCGGATCCAGCGGCAAGCTGCTCGATTGCTTCAGGTATACCCGGTTGGCCTTCTCCATTCGGCCAAGATAGACCGCCTTGGTGACACCCGCCTCCAGACTGATCAGTCCAAGCAAGACAGTCAGTGCGATGATCACCCAGCCTTCCGGACTGACGGAATCGGCCAGTATCTTGAGTATTCCCAGATAGGCGCTGCCACCTGGATCTTCACCTTCATCTAATCCTTCTTCTTCGCCGTAGGCGAGCATCGTCGCGTCCGGTCCCTGGCCAGCCGCAACCAGCATCCAGGCCGCCGGGCGTGCAATACGGGACAACTGCACTTCATCCAGTTCGCCTGTCATGCCATGCTTGCCGGCACTATCCGCCCCCAGGCCGACAATGCCCCCCATGTCCTCCATGCGGCCAACCACCGATACGGCTTCCCGTCCGTTGACAAACAAGCTCAGCCGGTCTGCGGCAACCAAGCCGATGTGCTGCCATTTCCCTGGGGTCAGGGGTACGCGAGGGGTTTCGGTGGCATTACCCTGCGCGCGCTCGATGCGGGCAAATACACCCGACTTGCCCACCGCGAGCACCAAAGCACTTTTGCCGTCTCGCTGCTCGAACAGTACTGCCTCAGTTTCGGTGTCGTCGAGTTTGACCCAGGCTGACAGAGTAAATCCCTGACTGGCCGTCAGTCTCATTGAGGGGTAAACCGGAACCTGGATGGCGACTTTCCCATCGAGTCGCAATGCTGCGCTGATCGGACCGGCTGACGTAATGGCAAGCGTTGCCGGTACGGGATGACTACTGTAGGCAGAACTGTCGCGCGGACTATCCTCCTTGTCGCTGAAGTGCAGCACCAGACTCTGGTTTTCATCATAAGTCCCGCCCCGGTTCTGTGCATCCTTGGCCTCGGGGTTGCCGTAGTACAGCCAGAAATGGCCCGGCGAATCCTTGCCGCCCAGAGTGGGGAGCTGCACCCAGACTACGGCAATACCGTTTGCGGAATCGTAACGGTCGATATGGTAGGGAAGCAGCGTGCGGTCATCAGCGGAAACAAACCGCAGGTCGGAGCCATCCTGATTGCAGCCAAAAAATGCAAAATTGCCGTTGTGCAATCGCACTGCAACGGGTACCTGACTCAGCTGGGTTGTCTGCACGGATTTGTCGAGGCTGATTTTCATGCGAGAGGACCATGCCTGATCCCACCAAGCCATCGCCTGCACAGGCATCATCGCGCACAAAAACAAGAGAATGCCTAAATATCGGTTAACCATGTTTGCCACCTTTGAACATCCAATGTTCAAACTAGCCCAACTAGATCGCACTTTAATGACAAAAAGATAATTTTTTCTTGAATGAAGACGGGGGAGTTGCGAAGCACGCCATCCCCCTGAATTTTCCTTGGGCATCTGCCCTGATATTCAAATAAACAGCCAGAACAATAAAAACGGGCGACCCGAAGGCCGCCCGTTCTGCTTGCTGCTCTTACCGCTCACCCATTACTTCACCAACTTTAACTTTCGACGCGCGGCAAAGCTGACCAGACCGAGACCGGCCAGCATCATGGCGTAGGTCTGCGCCTCGGGGACGGCGGCGACATCGCCAGGACTCACAGCCCAAGCGTAGTACACAGATGACTTATTGACCGCGGCTTGGCTGCCCACAATCATGGAAAAACGCCAAGCGTTGGCAGGATCGGCCACAGACCCTGTGGCCGACCAGTAGACGTAGGGCTTGAGGTTGCTGAAGGGGCCGACGTTGTCGAGGCAGCCACCGACTATTTTGTAGCAGCCACTGATCGCACCACTCGGGGTAAAGTCACCTAAATTGCCGAGATTTACGTAGTACATATAGGCCATTTCGCTCTGCGTGCTGGTGATGTTGTAGCCATAATCGGTACTGCCGTTGGGGCTGTAGCTGTAATTGAAGCTGGTGCCGTTGACAGGGTTGACATCGGGCAGGCGCCAGTCGTCGTAGACATTGACGCCATCGGTGAAGCTGAGGTTGGCGGCCCAGGTGTTGGCGTCGGCCCAGGTCATCAGGCCGTCGCCGTCGTAGCCGCTGGTCTCGGCGTAGTTGGCATCCGCCAGCCAGGTGATGTCGAGAACTGTGTCGTAATACGCTTCAAAGCTGCCCGCGCTGCCGTTGAGGTCGCGCCCTTGCAGGGCGGCGTGGGCAGAGCCCGCGGCCAGGCTGGCGGCGATGAGGCCGGACACAATCAGGGTGGTGCGGATTGAAGTGTTCACGCTGCGATTGAAGTTCGAGAAGTCCATTTTTAATTTTCCCTTTTGGTTCAAGTTTGAAGTTGGGCAAACCCTTCCGGCGGACGTTTGCATGCACGGGCGGATTGCCTGCGAAACACCCACTCGGGCGCACGCCAAATCAGGATCTGCAATTGGAAAGATCGCGCAGCACCGCTTCGGCGTGCGCGCGAGACATCACCGGACGAGCCAGCGACGACAGGATACGGGCATTCCACTCAACCCATCTGGCTGAACCGGACTGCCCTGACGTCGATGCCGCCGACGCCTGACTGCTTTTCACGCGCACTGCTTGTTGCTTTATTGGCCCCTGTGCCCCTGCATTTTTGAGCTCAGCACAGTGGGTTGCCGACGCATGCGGATCAATGTCCGTTTGCTTCTTCGACAGTGGAAATACTAGGAATTGAATGTTTCAGACGATGCGGCAAACGCAACGAGTTTGATGAGCCGACAAGCTCATTCGATATGAGCCGAGCGGCTCATAAGCGGCCACATCTGCCCTGAAATTCAAATAAACAGTCAGAACAATAAAAACGGGCGACCCGAAGGTCGCCCGTTCTGCTTGCTGCTCACTACTTATCGCTTACTTGACCAACCTGCGACGCCCAGCCATAAAACCCACGAGGCCCAGACCGGTCAACAGCATGGCCCAGGTTTCGGGTTCTGGAACCGGGGCTGCGCTCAATACAAACAGCTTCGAGTTGGGCGTACCCGAGTCTTCGGCAACCAGATAAATCGTGCCATTCTGGTCAACGGTCACGCCTTCGATGGCCTGGGTGGTGACAGCCGACAAATCGAAGGAACTCAGAATGACACCGCTGCGATTGATCTCGATCAGCTTTTTGGAGTCGAGACTCAGGATCAGCAGGTTATCCGCCGCCGCCGTGCCGGCCAGCGCATCGACCGGCGACAGGGTTTGCACATCCGACAGACTGCTCACCTCCAGCACCGCGTCCGCGTCGAACAGCGCCGTCATCGACGATACGCCGCCAGCAGGGGCGAACGTCAGATTGCCCGCCAGCACCGCCTGCGGATTGTCCTGCTTGACCGAGACGAAACTGCCATCGCGCGGATCGTAGCTGATGCCCTCGGTCCCCACGTTGCCCACTGTCGCGGCGATGGAAACATAGTCGGCGCTCGCCAGTGCAACGCTACCGCCTGCCACGTAGTCAAAGCGGAAGGCATCCTGCAAACGTTCTTCGGCAACGACCAGCACGCCGCCGCCGAGATAGGTAAGTCCTTCTGCATCGTTGTTGCTACTGGCCGCGGGCCAGTTGCTGAAAGCCATCGTGCCGAGCGTCTGGCCGGTGAGGGAAACTTCCACCACGCCGAGGCCCTCGTCGCCGACAAAAAACAGCGAATTGCGATCACGGGCATAGGTGACGGCAGAGGCTTCCAGCCCCATATCGCCCAGGGTGTCGAGCGCGTAGCTGCCGCTGACCGCATAGTTACCGAGGTTGATAGACGTGATGGCGGCCTGTGCATGGGTGCCGGCCAGGGCGGCCACCGCGGCAAACAGGATGTGACTGAGGACAGATGACTTATTCATAGTGGGCGCTTTCAAAAAAGTACGACGACCGTAATCAAACGGTCGTCGTAGCGGGTGCTTGCTGTTTATTTGCTGTTACGGCGACGTGCCATGAAGCCCACCAGGCCCAGACCGGCCAGCATCATGCCGTAGGTCGATGCCTCGGGGACGGCGGTGACGCTGAAGGCCGTGCTGTTCAGAATGTTGCCGGTGAATTCGCCCGAAGCGACATCGTTCCAGTTGGCTGCGTCGTTGACCATCGACGCATAGCTGGCGAAGCTTGCATTGCCGGAACGTGCACCGGTGTATTCGCCGAAGTCGGCGTCGGGAACCAGCGCGATGGCGTTGACGCCGAAGCTCAGGCCAGCGTTGGTGACATGCTGTGGGTTGACATCAGCATTGGTGCTGATGGCTGTCAGAAAGGTCGTCGGCGCAATGCCACTGGTGCCCAGGAAGGCATAAACGGTTTCGTCTGATTTGGCGAAACCAAGGTTGGTACCACCGGTTCCGGCCAGAGCCAGCGTGCCGACGGATGCACTGATGACATCCGTTGCAGCGTCGATTTCAGTGAACACAACGACTGAACCGGCAGCGATCGTCGCGGCGCCGGTGTTCCATGCCAGGGCGTGTTCATTGCTGTCGGCGAAAGCCGAACCGTTCCACTCGTTGTCGCTGAAGTAGATGGTGGTGTTGGCTGCGATATCGACAAAGGTGACCATCGCCCAGCCGTCGTCGTCGGCATTGAACGAGGTGAAGGCCATGTCGCCGGTGGTCAAGGCCTGGGCCTGGGTGGATGCCGCCAGCAGGGCGAGTGCAAAAACAGATTTTTTCATCGAAGTTCTCCTGAACAAATTAAAAAGCTGGGTGAATCCCGCCGTGCTTCTGCACGGCGAAACCCGGAATCAGATGCTGCGGCGCTTGGCGCGCTCGACCATCACGCCGACGAGGCCGATACCGGCCAGCATCAGCATCCAGTCGCGCGGCTCGGGAACGGCGGCGGCGTAGGTTAGCGAGCCCGAGCTGCTGTCGGTGGCGAAAAAGGCATCGCTGGTGTCGACACTACCGGTCACGAAGGTGAACGGATTCGCCGCGGCATCGACGGAAAAGGACAGGCCGAGGAATGCGCCGTCGTAGTAGCCAACTTCAGCGATTGAGGGGGCGACGGCATCGTCTTGAGTGAAGTTGCCACCCATGAAATTCATCGACAGACTGTCGACGGCCAGCCACTCGGCGCCAGCGCCGGTGAGGGCTGCGTCGTCGAAGCTGAAGCTGCCGGCGTAGCTTTCACCCAGCAGCGAACCTGCGTCGATCGTGCCGCTGAAGGTGTAGTTTTGGACGGCAGCCTGGGCCGGGGCGATGGCGGCGAATAACAGGCCGAACGAAACGGCGGCGAGAGACTTCTTGAACGTCATGATGCTTCCTTGAATAAAAAATCGGGTTGTACTGATCAATCGGCAAGCGGGGCGGCAGATGAGCCGCCCCGCCCTTGCCTGCTTACTGTGCGAGGTCGCGCGCCGGGACGAACTGTTTGGCGGTGAGACCTTGCAGCGTGGCCAGCGGGCGGAAATCGGCCGGGCCGAAGGCGCCGTCGGCGTCAATCTGCAGGCTGATGCCGCCGGTGACGTCGACCACGCGCACGTAGCCGTCGGCCACTGCGTTGCTGCCGCTGTAGCCGAGGCTGGCGAGCAGGCCGCCAAGCTGGATGCGGTCGGCATAAGGCGTGAAGTCGACGAGGGTGTCGCCGGCGTCGCGCATCGAGGTGTAGACGAAGGTGTCGCCACCTGCTCCGCCGGTCAGCCTGTCGGCGCTCAGGCCGCCGTTGAGGATGTCGTCGCCAGTGCTACCGACGATTGTGTTGCGGGCGGCGTTGCCGTTGAAGGTCGAACCCGGCGTCGCCACGCCGACAGCGGCGTCGATCAGGCGACCATGCAGGTCGAAGGCATTTTCTTCGCCGTACATGTTCGTCGTGATCTCGTCGCCGTCCGCCGCATTGATGCGCTGCAGACCGCCATCCGCCTTGGGCGTGGTGATCAGATCGGCCAGCGCCTGCTGGTAGGTGATGGTGAACGGATCGTTCTCGAACGCCACGCCGTTGGCTGCGAAGGGATAGCCATCGCCGCCGTTGGCGGTGAAGTCGATGGTGGCGAACGAGAAGGTGCGGACGGGATCGACAATCGCGCCGTCGTTGACCAGCACGGTGCCGTCGTCGAGGACGATGCTGCGGATGCGGTCGCCGTTGCCGAGCGCGCTGCGTGCGGTGCGGGTGGTGTCGTACACCACCTTCATGCCGGAAATCTGCGCGAAGCGGCCTTGCGTGGAACCGGTCGGGGTCGAGGCGGCCACCGAATGTTCCATCAGGTCCTTCAACTGCGCGGCGTTCATCACCGGCGCGCGCTTCACCAGGTTGGTGAACGGCAGGATGTTGAAGGTGTCGCCAACCGACACGTTGCCAGGCACGGCGATACTGGTGCGGATGCCGCCGCCGTTCTGGATGGACACGTCGGCATGGCCGGAGAAGCGCATCGCGTCGGCCACCAGGTTGCCCAGACCGGTTTCGGCATTGCGCACGCCTTCGGTGTACTGGCACGGTGCGGGTGTGCAGGCCACGTGGGTGGGGCCGTTGAGCTTGGTGGCCGTAGTGCCGATGATCTGCGTATTGAGCGCCGAGATGTAAGCCAGCACCGGGGTCACGACGCTGGCGTTCAGCGTGGCGTCGCCGGTCACCTTGTCGGCATCGGCCGTTGCGCCGCTGACGCGGATCATGCGGGTGCCGTCGATGCTGGTGACCATGCCGGTCACGTCATCAATGGTGAGGTTCACTTCGCCGACATAGCGGTTGCCAAAGTGGCCCGTCACGACGGGCACCGGTTTGGCGGAAGCGTCGTTGGCGTAGACCGGATGCGTGACGAACGAAGGCGCGACGCCACCGGAAATCAGCAGGTCGTCGGGATCGCTCATCAGCTCATGGCCGCCGCCGGAAATCACCAGATCGACGCCGGTGAGCGCGGGCACCAGGACGGTGAGTTCATTCTGCGCATTCTGCAGATGGCTCATCACGATGACTGTGGTAACGCCGTGATTGGCGCGCAGGTCATTGATCTCGGCCTGAACCAGCGGCAGCATGGCCTGCAGGTTCTCGGCGTCGGTGTTGGCGGCGCTCCAGTTCTTCATGATCCCGGCAGGCGGCGAGGAGATGGACGGCAGCAGCGGCGTGGTCGCGCCGACGATACCAACCTTCTTGCCGCCGGCGGTGGTAACGATCTTGGAGCGAGCGACCTTGCCGGCGCTTTCAAGCGCAGCCAGTTCGGGGGTCACGCCGAAATCCAGATTGACCGACAGATAAGTGGAGCCGGACACTTCGGCAAAACGGGCCGCAACCGGGCCGGTGTTGTCGAGGTCGAATTCGTGGTTGCCGAAGGTGGTGGCGTCGAAGCCGATCTGGCGCGAGGCGATGGCATCGTAAAAATCCTGGCCGCCGTCGGTGTACGCAGTGGCGAGGTTGGCAAAGCTGGCAGTGAGGCGCGGGCCGGGCAGGAAGCTGTCGCCGGCGTTCAGGGTGATGACCGATTTGCCGGCGCCGATGGCGGCGGTTTTTGCATTGCCCATCACGGTGGCCAAACGATCGACGCCACCATAGAACGAGATGCTTTGACCCGCGTCATCGCGCAAGTTGCCCTGTGCTGAAATCAGCCAGGACTCCTGGTCACCGATGTGCAACACGGTCAGGCTTTCCGCCCATGCCGGGTTGAAGCTCAGAACCGAAAACGATACCGCGAGCGAGAGAGACTTGAGTGCGAACTTCATTGCTGAAACTCCATTGAATAAACCGACAACAGGACAGCCGCGCAAGCGAGGCTGGACGAAATAGTCGACGCACACAGCGCGTCATCACGCCAGCAATGTACGGATCGCGCGTGACATTTCGTACCTGTCGAAACGGAATAAACATGAGCCGTTCGGCGCAGACAGCAAAACGGGCGACCCGCAGGCCGCCAAATTTTTACTGCTCACCGCTTGCTACAAAAATACTGATCGGGTGAACAAGACAAATGCCCCTACCCCACCTGCTACGTAACGCGACACTCAAAATCGAATGGCGACCGTTGCGGTCTGATCGGCTTGCCGAGAGAAAACCCGGCAAACAAATCTCCGCGCACGCCTGAATGGAATCTGCAATAAAAAATACTGCGCAGCACCGTTTCGGCGTGCGCGTGAGTGCCGTTGAGTATGACAACGACGACAGGGGTGAGCAGCCTTGCGGCTGTTCTGGCATCGTGGAATCCGATGCCGACTGCTTTTCACGCGCACTATGTGTTGCTTTATTTTGTAAGGCTTATAGGGTCGTGGCGGCACCGGATCCATGCCCAGTTGCTCTGCCCGACTGCGATGCATATTACTGGACGAATATTTCAGGACTTCGCGCAGGAATGGCGCGCTGAATAAGCCGCACGGCTCATACCGCAATGCCTGAATAAAGAAGAAAAGCGGCTGCCCGCTGGCAGCCGCTTTTCTGGCCGGGCCTTTGCCCGGCTGCCATAACGTGCTTACAGCCCGAGATCGCGCACCGGATCGATCGCTGCCGCACTCACGCCCTTGAGCGTGGCGAGCGGACGGAACGTCGCCGCACCGGCTGCGCCGTCGGTGTCGATCTGCACGCTGGCGCCGCCGCTGACAGCGACCACGCGCACATGACCGTTGGCGAACGCCGTGGCCTGGTTGATGCCGAGGCTGGCCAGCAGGGTCGACAGATCGAGGCGATCGAGGCCGGGGGCGAAGTCGGTGACGCTGTCACCGGCATCACGCATCGAACCATAGACGACCACGTCGTTACCCGCGCCGCTGCTGATCGTGTCGGCGCCGATGCCGCCGCTGATGACGTCGTCGCCCGGGGTGCCGCTGATGACATCGCGGCCTGCTGTGCCGGTCAGCAATTTCAGCAAGCTCAGGCCGACCACCACCGGGTCGTGATCGGACGAGCGATACGCCGTGGCGGTGTAGTAGTCGGGGCCGCAGGTGGCGCACGCGGGCTGCTTGAACTCGGTGTTGTAATCGATGATCGCGGGCTCGTCGGCATTGATGTGCCAGCCGGCCGTGCCGCTGACGAGCGATGCCAGATTCGGCGTCGCCAGCGCGTGGTCGAGGTAGCCCGACTCGCCATCGAATACGTAGGAATAGCCGGCGTTGCCGCTGAAGCGCGATACCTGATCGGCATAGCCGCTGTTCAGCAACTCGATCACCGGCTCTTCGCGGCCGTAGGCGTTGAGGTCGCCCATGATCAGGACGCGCGAATCGCTGCTGGCGCCGACGCTGGCAGCGAAGCCATGCAAGGCCTGCGCCTGCTGCACACGCAGATCGTTCCAGCAACCCTGACCATCGCCCTGGTCGGTATCCGCCCCGCCGTCGGTCGGGCAGCTGCCCTTGGACTTGAAGTGGTTGACGATGAGGGTGAACATTTCTCCGTTCGCCGCCGCAAAAGTCTGCGCCAGCGGCGGGCGGTTGTGGATTGCTGCAGTGTCGCTTTGCGCACCGCCGGCCAGGGCCAGTTTCGCCGGTTTGTAGATCATGGCCATGCGGATCGCGTCGGTTCCGCTACCGCCCGCCGGCAGGCCCACGCTGGCATACGTGCCTGCGCCCATCGCCGCGTTGAGCGCTGCCACCAGGTTGCCGACTGCTGTTTCGCCGTTGTTCTCGATTTCGATCAGGCCCACTGCATCGGCATTGATCGCCGCCATCGCCGCGACGACCTTGTCGCGCTGGCGGGTGAATTCCAGTGCATCGTTGGCGCCACGGCAGTTGCTGGCCGAAACCGTACCGTCGAGCGCACAGCCCTGCCCGCTCTGGCCATCGGCGGTCGTGCCGTCGATGAAAGTGGTGAAGTAGTTGAGCACGTTGAAGCTCGCCACCCGCACGTTGCCGCCCACGGCTGGCGGCGTCTCAGTGCGCGGATTGGCGCGGGTAAAGTTCACCGCGCCCACCGGATGAATGCTGTAATCGGCTATGCCGGTGTTGCTGCTGGTGGCGAGAACATAGTCGACCACGCCGACCAGACCGGGCAGCGTGTCGCCCGCACGTAGCGTGTTGTCGTCGCCAATGTAAGCGGTGGGATTGGTGTTCTGCAGGCTGGTGCCATCGTCCAGAATGATGCGGCGGCGCGCATTGTCGTCAGCCAGAATCTGCGCATCGACGCTGCCGGCCGGATACAGGTTGGTCGGTTTGATCAGACGGCCTTCTGCGGCAAGCGTGACCTGACCGTAGCGGCCCTGGAAGTAATTCTGCGAAGCGGTAAGCGGCGTGGCGATTTCCACCAGCATGCCCTCGACGCGTTCCAGATCGCCTTCGACCGCCTCCGGAAAGACGACCGGCGTCGGTGCAATCGACATGCCGCTGGCCAGCACGACAACTTCGCTCACACTGGATAGCTCAGTCAGCGGATTGGCCAGCGTCGTCGCATTGCTGGCTGCTCCCGTGTTGTACTCCGCCACCTTGGCAGTCAAGCGCACGCGGTCGCCCACGCTCACGGTCGGCGCCGTGCTGGTGTACACGAACACGCCGTCCGAGGTGGCGGCATCGTTGTCGCCCGTTTCGTCCTGCAGGTAGAAGCCGTTGTTGTTGAGTTTGGTGACCACGCCTTCGGTCGTCACGGTCTGTCCAACCAGCGGACTGCTGCTGCCGCTACCTTGGATCGCCGGGATGCGGGTGAGGCCGGAGGCGGTCACCGTCACGGTGCAAGTGGCGGTTTGCGCTTCGTTGTTGGCAAAGCTGATCTGCACCGGATAGCTGCCTGCGGCCAGCCCCGACACGTCGAGCGACACGCTGGCCGCTTCGCCATCCGCCGTTGCAGCGGAGAAGTTGCCGAGCGAAATCCCGGCCAGCGCGCCGGCGCTGATGCTTGCGCTGTTGACCACGCTGTCGGCATCGCTGGCGCTGAGCATGATGCTGCCCGCACCTGCTGCCACCACCGACAAGCCTGCCGGGCAGGCAGCCACGATGGGCAGGTTGACCACGCCGCCGCTCGGTGTGCCGGTGACGCTGATATTGTCGACCCCAACCCACTCGTCGTTGCCAACTGCGTTGCCGGTGATCACGCGCACCTGCAGCAGCGGCTGGTTGTCCGCAGCCGCAGGCAGGACCACGCTGACCGGCGTGGTCTGCGTGGCCAGGCTGGGGCCGCTGGTCGAGTCGGCCACGTAAGCGGCCGGCACATCGGTGAAGTCGCCGCTGGCGCCGACGCGATACTGCAGCGCCACCTGCTGCACGGCGTCGTCGGCCGAGCCGTCCAGATCGCGCAGCAAATACCCGACCTGGATCGCCTGCCAGCCGCTGGTGTTGAGGTTCAACAGGATGAAAGGTGCATCGGCGGTGCCGGAACCGTTCAGCGCGACAGCTGGATCAGCCAGCTCGAATTCGGCGACGCCACCGGTGCTGAAGGTATTGGGCGCCGTCTGATTGACGTTGATGTCCAGCACGCCGGTGCCGTCAGCCAGAATCGTTTGCGGGTTGGTGCCGGTGGCAGCAGTGAGCGCATCGCCGCGATAGCCCATCACGCCCGGCACGCTGCTCCAGTCGTCGTTGGCCGTAATCAGGCTGATGATCGACCAGTCCTGCGCATACGGCAGCAACTGCGGCGTAACGTCCGCCAGCGCTGCATTCGAACCCAGCGCACCCGACAGGAACAGACTCCCCAGCGCAACAGACAACGGAACACGTTTGAAACGATGCATGGCACAACCCTGTGGTCTAGTGGAAATGAATCCGCACAGGCTACGTGCTGCATGTTGTCGCATCATGTCGCCGGCACGCTCGCCAGCTGACCCGTTCGGCTCATGAGGCAGATTCAAGATTCAAGATTCAAGATTCAAGGTTCAAGGTTCAAGGTTCAAGGTTCAAGGTTCATGAATTAAAGGTCAGGGGTCAGGGGTCAGGGGTCAGGGGTCAGGGGTCAGGGGTCAGGGGTCAGGGGTCAGGCAAAGTGTGGCGCCCGCTTTTTTTCTTGCAACTTGCGTCTTGAATCTTGAAACTATCTTTATGCCGCCGATCACCTTCACCCTCATCCTGCTGAATGTCCTGATTTATGCGCTGGGGATATTCACCGGCCCCGACATCGTCCGTACCTTCGGCCTGTGGCCGCCGGGCTCGGGCGGCGCGTTCCATTACTGGCAGCTGATCACCTACAGTTTCCTGCACGGCTCGCTGCTGCACCTGGGGTTCAACATGGTGGCGATCTGGATGTTCGGCGCCGAGCTGGAAAAACGCTGGAACGACCTGCGCTATCTGCTGACCTACCTGCTCAGCGTGGCGGTCGCCGCGATGACGCAAATCGCCGTCAGTGGCTATTTCCTGCACGCGACCGGCCCGGTGATCGGCGCCTCCGGCGGCGTGTTCGGCCTGCTGCTGGCCTACGCGCTGTACTTTCCAAACCGCGTCATCAGCATCATCTTCCTGCCCTTCATCCAGATCCCCGCACGCACCTTTGTGTTCGGCTACGGCCTGATCGAACTGCTTCTTGGTGTGACCAACACCACGGCAGGCGTCGCCCATTTCGCCCACTTGGGCGGGCTGTTCGGCGGCTGGCTGGGGGTGCAGTATTTCCGCGGGCGCGGAATTTTCGGCAAGCGCTAACCACTCACCGCTCACCGCTCACCGTTTTTCAAGCGTAGCCGTCAGGATTACCCGCCTGCCAGCGCCAGGAATCGACGCACATCCGCGGCAAATCGTATTCCGCGTGCCAGCCCAGTTCCTGTGCGGCACGCGACGGGTCGGCCCAGCACTGCGCCACGTCGCCAGCACGCCGCGCCACGATCTGATACGGCACGGGCTTGCCGCTGGCCGCCTCAAACGCACGCACCATGTCGAGCACGGACACGCCGCAACCGGTGCCCAGGTTCCAGACCTTGACTCCGCCCAAACCCAGCAGCTTGTTGAGCGCCGCCACATGGCCGCGCGCCAGATCGACCACGTGAATGTAGTCGCGCACCCCGGTGCCGTCCGGCGTCGGGTAGTCGCCGCCGAACACGTTGAGATGCGCGCGCCGCCCCACCGCCACCTGTGCCACAAACGGCATCAGGTTGTTGGGGATACCCTGCGGATCTTCACCGATGAGCCCGGATTCATGCGCGCCCACCGGGTTGAAGTAACGCAGCAAGGCCACGTTCCACGCCTTGTCCGACAACGCGATGTCGCCGAGGATTTCCTCGATGAACAGTTTGGAACGGCCATAGGGATTGGTCGCCGACAGCGGAAAGTCCTCGGTGATCGGCACCGTCGCCGGATCGCCGTACACCGTGGCCGACGACGAGAACACCACCGCCTTCACCCCCGCCTCCGCCATCACCTCGAACAGCGCAATGCTGCCGGCGATGTTGTTGTCGTAGTACAGCAGAGGCTTTTCCACCGACTCGCCCACCGCCTTCAGCCCGGCAAAATGCACCACCGCGTCGATGGCGTGCTCGGCGAACAGCTGGCGCAAGGCCGCCCGGTCACGGATGTCGCCCTGCACGAAGGCCACCGGCTTGCCACTGATCTGCGCCACGCGGTCGAGCGATTTCACGCTGCTGTTCGACAGGTTGTCGAACACCACGACCTCATGCCCCGCAGCCAGGCATTCCACTGCGGTGTGTGAACCGATATAGCCGGCGCCGCCGGTAAGCAAGACTTTCAATTCAATTGCTCCTGATTTCTTGTGGGCAGGTGTCTGATCAATTCATCACCAAACAAACATCCTGATCCCATAACGTTGCAGTTTGATTCCGGCATTTGACGGAATCACGATTCGTCAGACTCGAACGGGAACGTCAGGCCGCCTCAAGTTCAACATGTACCCGTCGGCCAATCGCAGTGGCGATATTCACCAGTGCATCCAGCGAAAAACGCGACACACGTCCGCGTAAAAGATCGTTCATGCGCGGCTGGGTCACACCGCAGCGCGTGGCCGCCTCCACCTGAGTCCAGCCACTTTCCTGCACGATGGCCGCGATTTTTTGCATGAGTTCGGCTCTGGCGCGCAAATTCGCTGCCTGCTCAGGGGTATCGACGATGGCATCCCATACACTCGCGTACGTTTCTGACTTGCTCATTTTCGGCCTTTCACTAATTGGGCGAAGCGCTCCCTGGCAGTTTCCAGATCACGTTTCGAGGTCGTCTGCGTCTTCTTCTGAAAAGCATGAAGCACAACGACGGCATCAGCCATGCGCGCCGTGTAGATCACTCGATAAGTGCCCGCATCGTCCCATATCCTGATTTCTTCAACACCCTTGCCTATCGATGGCATAGGCTTGAAATCATCCGGCTGCCCGCCCCGCTGCAGCTTATCCAACTGATAGCCCGCGTCCTGCCTCGCATCATCTGGAAAGTCCCGCAGACATTTGAGCGCGTTACCCAGGAATCGGATGGGCTTCATGTGACCAATATACTGATATGGATATATTCAGGCAATAGGTATGCAAACAGCTGTGCCCATCAATTTTCCACACACAGCGCTAATGCCGCCCGCCAGTCCTGCAAGCGCAAGCCGAACACCTGCACCAGCCGGTCGTTGTTCAAACGCGAATTGAGCGGCCGCTGCGCCGGTGTCGGATAGTCGCTGCTGGGGATCGGCAGCAACCGGGCGTGGGTGTCGCCCAGCGCCTGGATCGCTTCGGCAAAGCCGTGCCAGCTGGTCTCGCCGCCATTGCTCATGTGGTACACGCCCCATCGATCGAAGCCGCACGCCGAAACCTGGCTCAGGATCAGCGCGGTGGCTTCGGCCAGATCGCGGCACCAGGTCGGCGCGCCGATCTGGTCGGCGACGATTTTCAGCTCGGGCCGTTCGCGCATCAGGCGGCGCATGGTGAGCAGGAAATTGCTGCCGCGCGTGCCATACACCCACGAGGTACGGAAGATCAGATGGCGACAGCCGCTGGCGGCAATCGCGCGCTCACCTGAGAGCTTGCTTGCGCCGTAGACGTTGAGCGGGTCGCAGGCATCGTCTTCACACCAGGGCCGGTCGCCGCTGCCGTTGAACACATAGTCGGTGGAGTAATGCACCAGCAGCGCGTCGAGCCGCGCCGCTTCCTCCGCCAGCACGCCGGGCGCTACCGCGTTCACCGCATGCGCCAGATCCTGCTCGCTCTCGGCCTTGTCCACGGCTGTATGCGCAGCCGGGTTGACGATGATGGCCGGCGCCATTTCGCGCACCGTGCGACGCACCGCGTCGGCGTCGGCCAGGTTCAGGGTTCGGGAATCCAGCGCGACCACTTCGCCCAGACTGGCGAGCGTGCGGCGCAACTCCCAGCCCACCTGGCCCCTGGCGCCGGTGAGGAGTATCCGGCGAGCGGCCGTCATGCGTAGACCTCGGCGTCCTGCAGCAACGGCAGCAACTGATCCTTGGCCGACAACGTCGGCGCGCCATCGAGCCGCCATTCCACCCCGATGGCCGAATCGTCCCAGCGCACGCCGCGATCCCACTGCGGCGCGTAGTAGGCCGTGGTCTTGTAGAGGAAATCAGCCGTTTCCGACAGCACCTGAAAGCCATGACCGAAGCC
>JAGVGD010000086.1 GCA_020057245.1 Thiobacillus sp.
CCGGCAGCAGCGCTGCCCAGCGGGCGTCGCCGCTGGCGAACCAGGCGATCAGTCCGCAGGCGGCGGTGACGATGGCCAGCGCCTCGATGCGTAGGATGCCGGCATCGGGCGGCAGGTTCAGTCGCTTGCCGCGAAAGCCGGACTCGCGGTGGCCCTGGATCTCGCCCAGCGCCGCCGCCGTGCGCACCCAGTAAAAACGCCGCTTGGCCCACGACAGGCTGAATACGCTGTGGAAACCGTACTCCGCCAGCTTGCGCCACATGTAGGCCGGAACCGAGCCGCCGCCGTGAATACGTGCGGTCGAGCGGGTGCGCTGATAGCTTTTCTTCAGCAGGTAGCCCAGCTGCAAGCGCTCGGTGTCCACGTAATGGTGCTGCACGATGTCCGGCGCGTACTGGCAACGTTCGCCACGCGCCATGGCGCGTAGTACGTATTCGCTGTCTTCGCCGCCGCCCAGGTCGTGGCCGACCGGTCCCAGTTCGGTGGAAAACTGTCCGGCCAGTTCGAACACGCGCCGCCACACCACCAGGTTGCCGCCGCCCGGGATGGGGCCGACTTCGGCGCTGATGGTCTTCGGCGTCATTCCCTGGTCATAACGGGGAACCGGCAACGGATAGATTCGGTACGCCCCTTCGTCGTGGACCCACGACGGCTCGCTGCCATCCCAGTCCGGCAGGATGCGCCCGCAGTAGAGGCCGGCATCGGGCCAGGCGGTGACGGCACGTTCGATCGCCGTCAGATAGTCGTCATCGACCCGGTGATCGTCATCCACAAAAGCGGTGAGTTCGGTTTCGATCTGCGGGATCGCCTCGTTCAGCGCGTGCGATTTACCCGGCGTCGGTACCGCAATCACGCGCAGCGGAAGCCAGTCGTTGGCGACTTGCTGCGCCTGATACGCCTGCATCTGCGCCACGGTGTCGTCGCTGCAGGCGTTGGCGGCCACCAGGATCCGTACCGGCATCGCGGGACGCCGGGCGCGGTTGAGCGAAGCCAGGGCCTTGTGCAGCAGATCTGCCCGGTTGTGGGTGCAGATGAGGAGGGTGAGTTCGGTCACGTGAGCCTTTGGGTGGCGCGCTGGCGGTAGCCCTGCAGATAACCCAGTGCGTGGGCGGCGTTCATGGCCTGCCGGATCAGGCCGGGTTGGCGGGTCAGAAAGAGGCCGAGCGTTTTCGCACTGTGGCTGAAAAACTGGCGCGCGAGGAAGGGCGGAATACCCAGCCAGCCAGCAGCGAAGTCGGGTGCGCTGAGCTGTGCCTGGCGCAGGCCTGCCCGGTAATGCAGTTTCAGGAAATAGCGGCGATGCAGTTTCCAGGCGTCGACCGAGTGCTGCACCCCCATGTCCGGGCGATAGCGGATTCTGGCCTGCTGCGCCAGCAGGGCGCGCAGCATGATGGCATCTTCGCCGCCACCGACATCCGCTCCTTCGCGGTTGTAGCGGGGGTCGAAACGCAAGGCGGGATCATCGCGGAAGAGCCGCATGTCGTAGGCCACATTGGCGGTCCAGATGGGGGTGCTGCTGTCCCTGATCCAGAAGCGTTGCGGACCGTGATCGACCGCAGCCAGAAAGCCGAGCAGGTCGTCTTCGAGCCAGGCCGGCCGAACGTGAGTGATGAAATCCATTTCCACGCTGCCGCCGACGCATTGCGCGCCTTCGTTCACGATGGCGTCGTATGCCGCTGCCAGAAAACCAGGGTGCGGCAGTTCGTCGTCGTCGATGAACACGAGTATGTCGCGATCGAGCGATTCGTCGAGGGCGCGGTTGCGGGTCGGCACGATGCCGGGGGCGGTTTCGGTGACCACGCGCAGCGCTGCGCCGGGCTGTTTTTGCAGTGCGTCCAGCACCGCCAGCGTGTCGTCTGGGCTGTTGTTGTTGACTGCAAGAATATCGAACGGCACCGGGCAGCTTTGCGCGCGCAGAGACGCGACCAGCCTGTCCAGCCGGTCGGCGCGCTTGAAGGTACAGAAAGCGACGGTAAGCGGGGTCATGCGGTCCGGGGAATCAGATGCGGTTGTGCGTATTGCGCCGTTTGTCCACCTGGCGGATCAGCGTATCGAACAGCGGCGCAGGCAGAAAACTGGCAAAAATGTATTTGGCGTCGCGCGCTTTCCAGTCGGCCTTGAGGAACGCGCGGCGGAACAGACGCCGCGACGAATCGGTGTCGCGCCGCCAGTGGCAGCGATAGGCTTCCGGCAGCAGCGAACCGTAGACCAGCGCGTCGCGCTTTTCGCGGCCGAGGTGGGCGACCGGCTTCGGGTGGCGGCGGACGAAGGTTTCGCGCACGGAGATGGCATCGAACACCTGGCGCCAGCGCGGAATGTGCGCATCGCCGCGCGGATAGCGGCGGTAAAACGCCAGCACCTCGGGCACGCGCACTACGGTCGGCTGGGTGGCGAGCATGCGCAGCCACAGGTCGTAATCCATCGCGGTGGGCAGGCGCTCCGAAAATCCGTTCAGTCGATCGACCAGTTGGCGCCGCAGCAGCACGCCGTTGATCGGCCAGGGGCAGGACTGCAGGAACAGCGCGGCGGCGTCGGACTCGACGTAATTGGGCGGCAGGTAGGGTTGTGTGTTGCCTGCGGCCTCGCCGACGTTTTGCCAGCCGCAATAGGCCACATCGGCCTGGGTGTCGGTCATGGCGGCATGCAGCCGTTCGAGGGCGTCGGGATGCCAGCGGTCGTCGGCGTCGAGGAAGGCGATGAAGTTGCCGTGCGCATGTTCCAGCGCGTAATTGCGCGCGGCATAGGGGCCGCTGTTGGTCTGGTGCAAAAGCGTGATGCGGCCGGGATGCGCAGCGGCCAGACGCGCGACGATCTGGGGCGACGCGTCGGTCGAGCCATCGTCGACGACGATGAGTTCAAGCGGGGCGTAGCGCTGCTGCAGCACGCTCGCGATCGCCTCCTCTACAAAAGGTGCGGCGTTGTAGCAGGGCATCACAACCGAGATCAGTGCGGGGTCGAAGTGGTCCATCGGATAGGTCGGCTTATTGGTTTCGTTGCCCGATCAGCCAGCGGTGCCAGGACTCGGGCAGCCAGGCGGGCAGCATGTATTTCCAGTCGCTGAGTGTGCCATAGCCTTGTTGCATGACGGCACGAAAAATGCGCCGTGCCGCAGGTAAATCGCGCTGCCAGTAACGAGCATAGCCGCGCTTGAGCAGCTCACCGGTGGTCAGCGCGCGCATGCGGGCGCGGCCGAGCCCGTTGCCGAACGCCGGATGGGCGGCGAGGAAGTGCCGTTGCGCCTGCCAGAATTGCAGCGCGGCGCGGGCATGATCGGCCGAGGCCTGCGCGCCGCCATGAAAATGATAGAAGGCCAGCACCTCGGGTACCCGCACGATTGGCGCAGTGGTGGCCACGTTCAGCCACAGCGCGTAATCCTCGGCGTTTTTCAGTGCAGGGTCGAAGCCGTTCGCGGCCAGTACCGCCTCGCGTTTGACCAGTGCGGCATGGATCGGCCAGCGGCACCCGGCAAACAGGGTTTCGGCCTTGTCGGCGGTTTCGTAGTCGGGCGGCACGAATGGCTCGCCACGGCCGCCCGCCACGCCCAGGTTTTGCCAGCCGCAATAGGCCAGCACGGCCTCCGGGCGGTCATCCAGAGCGGCAGCCAGCAACGACAGACACCGGGTATCCCAAGTGTCGTCCGCGTCCAGAAAGGCAATGTAGCGCCCCTGTGCCAGGGCAATCCCGGCATTGCGCGCGGCACTGACGCCCTGGTTGGTCTGGGTATGGACGCGGATGCGCGGGTCGCTTTGCGTGCGCAGCCAGGCCAGGGTCGAGTCGCTGGATCCATCGTCCACCGCGATCAACTCCCAGTCGTCCAGCGACTGCGCCAGCACGCTGGCGACGCTGGCGGGCAGATGCGCCGCCGCGTTGTAGCAGGGCATGACGATGGATACGCGGGGAGGCATGGTCTGGGGGGATAAATTCTGTGCGAGTCTGACTGGCGCAATCAGCGGGCGGGGTGCGCGGGCGCAATGGCGCTCGGGTCCGGTTGGCGAAGATAGAGTTTATGTTCGGGATCGGATACGGCCAAGTCTTCATGAAAGCCATGGCTGATGAAAAAGGCTTCGACCGCGGCGACTGATTCCTGTCCGATGACGTGCGGATGCAGTTCGATGCAGATCTTCCGTATCCCGTCGAGCCGGGCGTAACGAATGAAATCACGCTCGCCGCCTTCGATGTCGATGATCAGAAAGCTGGGGCGCAGCCGTGCCAGCTCATCGTTGAAACGCCGCATCGGCACCAGGATGGGCCGGGCCTTGGGGTGCCGCTTGATGGTAGAAGAGCTCCAGAAATTCTTCATGACATAAAACGTGATCGAACCCTCGTCATCGCCCAGCAAGGCGATGACGAGATGGGGGGCGACCTGGTTGAGGCGGAAATTTCTGCGGATGACCGGTTCCAGTGCCGGATTGGCTTCAAACGTATGGACGTTTTCGCTGCCGATCTGGCGGGCGCACATCGAGGCAAGAAAACCGAGTCCGCTGCCCAGTTCCAGCACGGAGTCGCCGGGCTGGAGCGCATGGCGAACAATGCGGGATTCCGGGGTTTCGTACGCCTGTGATTCGAAGGCCTCCAGCACCGCCATACTGAGCCCTGAGCCGCGATACAGCTTTACGCCTTCGAGTTCGACGATGGGGTGGCGCCATGCATGCGTGCGCAGAGCGAGCATTCTGCGGAGCTCGCCAGGGCGGTTGCGGCGGCGCCAGTTGGCAAAATGGTCGCGCTGCGACCAGTAGAACTGCTTGAGGGTCTGAAGGGCCCCGCTCATTTCTGTCTATCCGGTTGTGGCAGACTGCGGCGCATGGGCCTGGCGAGCGCGGCCAGCATGCGGCGGGCCATGTCGAGCAGCACGTGGTGGCCAAAATGCACTGATTTGACGGGATGGTAAAGCGTGAAGGGCCGTATGCCGGCATTGTCCATGGGGGGACGAAAACGCATGCTGCTCTTGGCCAGGTAGCCAGCGCGGTCGGCTTGCTGATGGGTGTACCAGGACCAGGATGTCGCGCAGCCAAAATGACTGTTGCGGGTGAGGTCCTGCAGGTTGAGTCCGGCGTGCGCGATCAGGGTGGGCAGGATCACTTCCTGGTGCCCTTTGAACCCGGATTTCAGTTTGGCGTCGACCAGTTCCACCGCTGTGCGGGAAATTCGGTAAACCGGGCCAAAGAAGCGGACGCAGGCGCTCAGGTCGACCGCCTGATCCGGAGGCGAAAAACTCGGCCACCAGTACCAGGCGCGCTGCTCTTCGTAGCGCCGGACGTGGGTGCCGATGAAATCGGCTTTCGAGCGTTGCAGCAGGCGGAAAAACAGGCGCCACGGCGCAGTCAGCCGGACATCGTATTCAATCACCCAGTAGTGGGCGTAAGCGGGATGCTGCAGCGCAAAATCCAGCATCGGAAAGTGCACATGACCCGGCATCAACTCGTCGTGCAGCCGGGGATAGCCCAGCGTATCCAGGCTGGCGCGTGAAAATGCGAAATGGCGCAACGACTTGAGCGGATCCGGCACCGGCGCATGGCTCGTGTCGTAAACGAAGAATGCATCCCCATACGGTTTGAATGCTTTTTCCAGCGCTTTGAAGCGGGCGATGAAGCCCGCTTCGCTGCGATGGCAGAGAAATAGCAGCGCCTGCCGTTGCGAAGGGTCAGCCGGGTTCATGTGAGTGCGCCTCGACGATGAATAGGGATACGCAACCTGCTTGCATGCTGGAATGCCGGGCGTTCAGGGATGGCCGGCCGACTGCCTGTATGCGCGCCGGCGATCCCTGAAAAAATCGCGCTGTGCGATCGAAACCTCATCGCGGTATTTGATCGCATGGGTGATCAGGCGGTTCTGCCTGATCAGTTCTTCCGGCGGCATGGGTAGACCGATATCCCAGATTCCGAATGGCTGCCCGGGGCCGCCGATATCCTCGGCGCGAAATCCTGCAGCGTACGCCAGCATGGTAATCAGGCTGTCTTCTGCAACCTGATGCCCCTTGATGATCCCCGGGCGGTAACGGCCGCCGCCGTGCATCCAGCCTCGCTTGACGATGCCGTCCAGGCAGTCGCGCGACAGTGCATAGGCGCCACCCTGCACGCCATCCCCTATCGCGTAGCCGTTGCGGAGGGCATGGTCGAGTGGCTCGCCCAGCGTCTCGCGCCGGCGGCTCATGCGCTCGGCCCAGTAACTGAGGTCGCGTGCTTCGCCGTTCCAGTCAACATGGAACGCGCCGAGCAGGCCGATTCTCGGGTCGGCTGCAAAGGCACGAGCGAGTGCGTCCGGCAGCCCGTTGCCGATGACCAGCGCATCCGGATCGATTTTCAAATAAACCGGTGCATCGAACAGACGGTGCGCTTCGCTGAAGGCGCGTCGCAGCGTCAGGTCGAGGCCGAACAGATACAGCTTTTCGGGATTGCGCACCACCCAGCAGCCGGCGTCGAGCAGCCGCTCGTAGGTGCCGTCGGTTGTCGCATCGTCCGCCACCACCACTTCGTAATCGCAGTCCAGATATGTGGCGAGGCTGTCGAGCATGTCTTCAATGCCTAACCATTCGCCATCCGATGCGGCCGATACGATCACCAGGTCGCATTGACGGCGAGCGGACGGAAATGCGGTGCGTTCGGGAAAAAAACGTTGCAGTAATTTTTTCATGGGGCGCGATGGATGGGGGCGGAGCGATGAAACGGCCGCAAGATTTTCCGGATAACAATAGCAGCGGACTGCGCCAACAGCCAGATGAAGAGGCCGCTCCGGCTCGCTGGAAAGCGCCGGGTGACAGGATGGAACAGTCGGGCGCCCGCTGGCGCGAGCCGTTCCGCAACCAGGGTTGCCAGCGGGATATCCGCTTTCGCGGCACTGAGAGTAATGCGCCGCGCGGGTGCGGCGTCGCCTACCCAGTGCGTCGGAAACTGCGGCAAATCGCGGACCGAAAAGCCGAAGGCGGTGGCGTATGCCGGCAAGGTGTATTCCAGAAAACCCAGTTCAGGCCGTTCAATCGCGGCATAGCGTTGCAGAAAGGCGCGCGGCAGGGCGGCAGTGACGAATTGGCAGGCCATGAAATTTCCCCGGTAGCCGAGTTGATGGGTCATCCAGTCCTTGAATGCCAAATAGTCGTCGTGCACCTCGGTGCCGGGGCGGGTCCACCACCAGCGCGATTCGATTTCGTCGAGCGGGCGCAGTCCCGGCAGATAGAGTTCGTCTGGACGCAGACTGCCAAACAGTTGATCAATGGGCGCCAGCGCCAGCATGTCCCACTGCATGATGGCCAGCGTGTCCCAGTCGAAGGCGTGTCCGCGCGCCTCGAACCATTCGCAGATCATGCGGTCGCCATGGCGCCATTTCCATTCGGCGTCTTTGCCGCCCGGGTAGGCCCAGTTGTCGTCGAGGGTGTCGGCAAGCGCGTGCTGGAACATCGCGAACTCATCGGGCTCGCCGCCGTACAGTCCCAATATGCGGGCGTCGGGATTGAGGCGCCGCAGCAGCTTCGCACGGTCCAGACAGACCTCAGGCTGCTTGTAGTACCAGAACAGGATGGCGAAGCGGGGCGGGTTCATGAGCTGGTACGGGTGAAGTGTTGCAGCAGGCGTGCCATGCCGTAGCGGCCGATGGCCGGCCAGGCTACATCTTCGCTGGCAAAGACCAGTTTGCGCGCGAGGCTGCTGGATGTGTCGGTGTTGAACAGGGTAAGGCGACGCAACAGGTAGGGATCCTGGTCGCGCAGCGCCCAGCCGTTGCGGGTGGTGCAGGCTGCAGCGTAGCCCGCCTGCCTGACCGCTGCGGCACAGCGCGCGTCCCAGGCGCCATAGGGGTAGGCGAAGCTGCTGACCGGGTGGTCGAGCAGCGCTTCCAGGGTGGCTTTGGAATCCGTCAACTCTTGCAGCAGACGCGCATCGTCGGCGTCAGGCAGGCGGACATGATTGACCGTGTGGGAACCGATCTCCATGCCGTTTTCCCGCATCTCACGCAGCTCGTCGGCATTCAGCAGGCGACCTGCGGGGCGGCCATCTGCCGGCCATTGCGGCGATCGTCCGAGCGAGCCCGTGACGATGAACCAGGTGGCGCGCATGCCGCGTTTTTGCAATTCTTCGCAGGCGTCGAGATTGTCCACATAGCCGTCATCGAAGGTAATGACGGCGGTACGCCCGCTCCATTTCTTGGCCGGGGCGGCAACCAGTTCTTCCATGGTCGGCGTGGCATAGCCCTCGGTGGCCAGGAAGTCGAGCTGTTCACGGAAGCGCTGCATCGATACCGCCCACGGCCAGGCAGGCGTGCTCCGGCAGGCTTGCACGGCGTGATACATCAGCATGATCGGCCCGTGATGGCCGGCATTGTCATGCAGGGCGCGCGAAAGCGGGTCGATCCAGTTCATGCCGGCACTCCGCTGAGCCTGAGCTTGAGCTTCCAGCGCTGGCGTTCGGCCTGCAGCGAGCGTATCGGCAGATATAAAAAAGTGAGCACATAAAACAGGCCGCCGAGCATTCCCATCACGGCCAGATAGAGCAGATCCGCCTGCCGGATCGCATCCGGCAGGAGTCGGTCCACACCGAATAGAAACGCCGCCAGCAACAGATTCAGCAAGGCAGCCGGCAGCAAGGCGCGCAGCAGGTCGATCATCCGCGCCTGCAAGCAGCGTAGCGCCAGCGAGTACAGATGCAGCGATGAATAAACAGCCGTGCATACAATGGCCCACGCCACCGCTTCAACGCTGCCGTATAGGAGCACCGCAATGGCTACGCCGAGCGCCGAAATCACCAGAGTGGCCATCTGGACCGGTAGCTCATGCCCCAGCCAGTTACGTGCGGCCAGCACGGCGCCGGACAGGTTGTCCAGCAACCAGAAGGGCCAGGCGAATGCCAGGATCATTAGCGGCCCCGCCGCCGCTGCCCATTTTTCGCCATATACGCCACGTATGAGCGGCTCGGCCAGCCAGAGCAGCCCGACATAGAAGGGAGTGGCGTAGACCGCGACCAGCGTGATGCTGCGATGAAACAAATAACGGCATTTGTCGAGGTTGGTCTGTTCGGCCGCCATCGCCCGGAACAGGACGTGATAAACCGATCCGGTGATAAAGCCATGTGGCATGCCCGCCAGGCTCTCTCCCTTGTTGTACAGGCCGACGCTGGATGGCCCCAGGGTGCGCGACAGAATGAAGATACTGACCTGTCTGCGCAGATAGTGGACGATGTCGTTGAACGAAGTCAGCATGCCGTAGCGTGCAATGCCCTTGCCGCGACGAAAATCGAGCGAAAAGCCCGGGCGCCACCGGGACAGCGGAATCAGCATGAGCATGCTGGTCAGCGAGCCTGCCATGCCACCCCAGATCAGACTCCACACACCATACCCGAGATAGGCCATGGCGATGCTGACGATGCTGGCGGTAATAAGGGTGCTGATGCCGACCACCGCTTGCGCCCGGTAGCGCATCTGCCGGTGCAGGATGCTGGAAGGCAGGTTGACGAAAGGCCGAAACAGGAAAGACAGCGCGGACACACGCAGCAGCGTGGTGTAGAGCGGGGTGTCATACCATTTGGCGAGCCACGGCGCAGCCATGAAAAATCCGGCGTAGATCAAAATGCCGGTGATGATTTGCAGCGTGAACACAATGTCATAGTCTTCGCGGGTGGCGCTTTCTGCGCGCACCAGTGCCTGCCCCATCCCACCGCCGGCCACGAATCCGGCCAACCCGGTGAACACCTGGATGGTCAGCAGCGTGCCGAAATCCTCGGGCACCAGCAGGCGCGCCAGCACGATGCCGAACAGGAAGCCAAGCACCTGTTTTCCGGTATTGCCGACGAACATCCAGACGATGCCGTGTCGCATGCTTTGACCAAGACTCATGCGGCGGCCTGGTGCAGGAAAAATGCGGCGCGCCCGCATTGGTGGGCGGCGTTGGCCGCCTGCGCCCGGTCTTGAAAGCCGCGCAGCTGTTCCTCGCTGAACAGGCCTGCTTCGCGGTGTGCCCAGAATGATTCTGGCGCCATGAGCGGGATGCCCATACGGTATTGCTCGCTGCCGGCGAATTCGAACGCGCTTGAATCGCACATTGTCGCGGCAATCTCGAAGCCATGGGCGTGCGCCAAGTGAGCGAGGCTGACGCGCGTGTGCAGATATAAATGACGAGGCGCATCGAGTTCCACCCAGTCGAGCCCGTAGTGTTCCCACACGGCGCTGTCCGCAAGCGGGATACGGATCAGGCACACGCCGCCAGGCGCGAGAAGGTCGTGCAATGCCTGCAAGATAGCGTGCTGATCCGGCATGTGCTCCAGAGAATGATGCAGTGAAATCAGATCAAATGACCCCCGCAACGCGTCCAATGTCGTGCTCAGATAACGAACACCCTCTCGCACTGTGGCTCGCTTGAGAAAAGGGTCGGCACCGGTCAAGTCGTGAAATCCGCATTGCGCGAGCGCAGCCAGCCAGTTGGAGTGTTCGCCACAACCTACATCGAGGATGCGGCTCTGGCGATGCAATTGAGGGCAGTGTTTGAGATAGTCAATCTGGCATTGGATCGTGCGAGCCAGAGGTCCCGACCGCCAGGTAAGCGCTTCTATCCAGGCGCCACGCCCCAGTAGGCGATAGCGCAGCCGCAGCCAGTTGATTTCGCGTTGGAGCCAGCCCGGACGCTTGATGGGTGGCGTATCCAGCGAGTAGTAGTCATCCGGGTAGTAGCGCGCCAAGTCTTCAGGTATCTGTTCAATTTGCAGGCAGCCGCAGTTCTTGCATTGAAAATAGTTGAAGGCGGTGTCCCAGCCGAACATCCGTTCCCGCGGTTGATGTTTCAGATGGTCAGCACGGCTACCGCAAATATGGCAAGTGGGCATGGTTCAGATTGACAAGTAATTTACAGCGGTGGCGATATTTCAACATAACGCGATTGCCCAGCCAGCGAACGGTGTGTGGGTTACTTGCTTAGCGAAAGCCGTGCCAAGCGTCAGCATGGCTTGAGTATAATCGCCAGCAGACCGACCAGCCGTTACCCCCACACCATGCAAACCCTCACCGTCGACCTCGGCGACCGCGCCTACCCCATCTATATCGGCCCCGGTCTGCTCGACCAGCTCGAACTGATCCTGCCGCATCTGGCGCAGAAACGCGTGATGGTTGTGACCAACACCACGGTGGCGCCGCTGTATCTGGCGCGGCTGACGGCGATGCTTGAGCGCGGCGGAATAGCGGTGACCAGCCTGGTGCTGCCCGATGGCGAGGCCTACAAAAACTGGGAAACGCTGAACCTGATTTTCGATGCGCTGCTGACCCAGCGGGCCGAGCGCAAGACCAC
>JAGVGD010000045.1 GCA_020057245.1 Thiobacillus sp.
AAATTGTTAAAGATCAATCGATTAACCAAGCATCAACTTCTTGCTTCGCCGTTTCGAGAGCCGCGCATTCTACAGAAATTCTGAAAGTGCACAACTGTTATTTCGAAATGGTTGCGGGGGCAGGATTTGAACCTACGACCTTCGGGTTATGAGCCCGACGAGCTGCCAGACTGCTCCACCCCGCGCCTGTCGCAATGTTTTGCGTCAATCGAGAAGCGGAACTATAGCAAAGCACTTTCACCTGCGTCAACCACTACCTGCCCTTGGCGTCCAACTTGCCAGCAGCACGGCAATATCCCCAATGTTTTCAATGGGCTCAAAAGAACCGCTTTTTGACTCCGATTGAGCCCAACACTACGGCCCGCAATTTGTGACGAAATAGTTGCTGCCCTCTACTTGAACGGTGCAGCCCGGGATATCGCTAAAATCCATCCGTTGATCTTCTGAAAGTTTCCCGTGCAAATCACCGCCTTTAGCCTATCCCGCTTGCCGCAAATTGCATTTGGTTCAGGTGTGCTGGCCAACTTGCCCGCCATTGCCCGGAAATTCGGGACGCGCGCGCTGCTCGTGACAGGAGCAGGCTCCCTGCAAAACTCTGTGCACTGGTCACGCATCACGACCGGGCTCGAAACAGCGGGCATTTCATGGCGGCATCTGGCTATCCCGGGCGAGCCTTCCCCGCGCATGGTGGACGATGCTGTGGTCAACCTGCGCAGCGAACAATTCGATCTGGTCATCGGCATTGGCGGCGGAAGTGCGTTGGATGCGGCCAAGGCCATCGCCGGTCTTCTCATCCCCGGGAATTCGGTGATGGATCATCTGGAAGGCGTGGGGCCTGAGTTGCCCTACAAGGGCCCGGCCACCCCCTTCATTGCTGTACCCACCACGGCAGGCACGGGTTCGGAAGCGACCAAGAATGCGGTATTGAGTCTGCAGGGCGTTGATGGCTTCAAAAAATCCTTTCGCGACGACAAGCTGGTGGCCGAATACGCATTGATCGACCCCGATCTGCTGACCACCTGCCCGCCAGAGGTGATTGCCGCGAATGGCATGGATGCCTTGACTCAGCTGCTGGAATCTTATGTTTCCAGCCGCGCGGCACCATTTACGGATTCGCTTGCCTGGGGCGGCATGAAGGCAGCACGCGACGGCCTGCTGGCCCTGCATGCCGACACGGGCAATTCATCTGCGCGCGAGCAAATGGCCTACGCAGCGCTGATTTCAGGCATCACGCTGGCGCAGGTGGGTCTGGGTTCGGTGCATGGCCTTGCCGCGCCGCTCGGCGCTTTTTTCCCGATTCCACATGGCGTGGCGTGCGGAACGCTGGTGGCAACGGCGACCCGCATCAATATCGAAGCCCTGCGCGCACGCGATCCGCAACATCCCGGGCTGGATAAATACGCCCTGGTGGGTCGCCTGCTGAGCAAACAAGGCCATCTGGACCGTGAGGCTGCGCATTCCGTTCTGATCGACACTCTGGAAGCCTGGACGCATGCGCTCAAGCTGCCCCGGCTGGCGCATTACGGCGTGTCGCAGGCCGACATTCCACGCATCGTCGCCAACAGCCGCGGCAGCAGCATGAAAACCAATCCTGTTCTGCTGGATGATGGCGAAATTGCAGCCATCCTCTGCGCGCGAATTTGACGACAGCCATTCAAGTTAAGCCGTCGCCATCCGCTATTTCTGCGATTCAATCCTTCTGGAGCACCCCATGTCAGGCGGCCTGGTTTTACTCATTCTGCTCGCACTCGTCGCTGTGTACGGCGTGTTCATTTTCAACCAGCTGGTCACGCTGAAGCACAACGTCGGCAAAGCCTGGGCCAACATCGACATCCTGCTCAAACAACGCCACGACGAATTGCCCAAGCTGGTCGAGACCTGCAAGCAATACATGCAGTTCGAGCAGGAGACGCTGGAAAAAGTCATGCTGGCCCGCAATTCGGTGGCGAGCGCCCGTGAGTCGCACAACATTCCCGCCCTGGGCCAGGCCGAGGGCGCGCTGCGTCTGGGACTGGGTAATCTGTTTGCGGTTGCCGAGGCCTATCCCGAGCTGAAAACCAACGAGACCTTCCTGCATCTGCAGGCGCGGATCACCGGCCTGGAAAACTCGATCGCCGATCGCCGCGAGTTCTACAACGACTCGGTGAACGTCAACAATGTGCGCGTCGAGCAATTCCCCGACACCCTCGTCGCCCGCCTGTTCGGCTTCGGCCAGTTTTCATTGCTGCAGTTTGCGGCCGAAGAAAAACAGGACGTCGATATCAAGCAGCTTTTTAACCAGTAATGCTGCAACGCTGGGCAGATCAATGGCGGCAGGACTCCGGCAATTTCATATTGGGCGGTGGCCAGCTGTTCATCCTGTTCATCGGATTCAAACTGCAGACGCTGATCGGCTGGCAAATCAGTTTTGCCGCGGTCGGTCTCACCAGTTTCTGGGCCTGGCACCGTAATCTCAAACGCCATCGCACGGTGGCCGACACGCCCCGTTCACGCATTGCCTCGGCGCCACAAGGCTACGTAGTGCTGACCGGCCGCGGCCAGCAACCACCTGGCGAAATCCTGCGCAGCCCGGTCAACGGCCTGCCCTGCCTGTGGTATCGCTACCGCATCGAGCGCCGTAACGGGGACAAATGGGAGCACGTCGAATCCGGCCGCTCGCACGACACCTTTGGCGTCAGCGATGGCAGCGGGCAGATCCTGATTGACCCCGAGGGCGCCGAAATCATGACCTCGCACCAGCAGGTCACGAATGAAGGCAGCTACCGGAAGACCGAATGGACACTGATCGAAGGCGAGCCGATCTATGTCATCGGCGAACACGTCACCCTCGGCGGCCCCAATGCCGTGCTCAGCAAAAGCGCCGATCTGTCCACCCTGCTGGCCGAATGGAAAGCCGACAAGACCGCCCTGCTGGCACGTTTCGACAGTGACCGCGATGGCGAGATCAGCCTGGAAGAATGGGAACGCGCGCGTCACGAGGCTTCGATTGAAATCGATCGCGCCCACCTCGACATCCGCCTGCAGGATGGCATCCATCTGGTACGCAAGCCCGCGCACGGCCAGCCCTTCATCGTGGCCAACCGGGAAATCAAGTCATTGACCGCCCATTTCCGCCTGTGGAGCTGGATTCATCTGGGCCTGATGCTGTCTGCGCTGGGCGGGCTGACGTTTGCCCATCGCTTCGTCTGATCCTTCCTTGCCCTGCCCGCCATCGCACCCTATATTTATGTGACGGAGGACGCGCCATGACCCAAGCCATACCCTCAACCCCAGCCGAGCACGATCACACCCGCGTCATTGAGCGGCCGGATGGCTGTTACTGGATTGATGCCGAAACCGGTGAAGAATTTGGTCCCTTCGACAGCCTGCTCGCCGCGATAGAAGACATGGAATACAACGCCGAAAGCGACTACGAGCCAGGCGAAACCGTGGAAGAGGCCGAGGACGAGCTGGGAATTTCCGACTGGATCGATCCGGAGACAGGCGACCCCGGCGCCGGGTTTCACCCGCCGGCTGACTAAGCCGGTTTTTGAAGCAGTGCGGCACGTTCAGCCGCTCGCGCCTCGCGCTCGAACACATTGTCGATATAGGGATTGCCGCCACGCAGCGCGGCGATCACGCCCGCCAGCGGATACAGCAGCACCATCAGCACGCCCCAGCGCTCGAACTGCCTGACGTGCACGCGCTCATGGACGCGGGTCTGCTCCAGCGCGGCCAGCGACACGCCCACCACCACGTGCCCCAGCGTAATGGCGGCCACCGAGCCGCTGAATGGAAAGCCGTGCCGCAACACCCGCGCCGGCCAACCGCCCGCCGCCTCCAGTACCCCATCGACCCGTTGCTGTACGCCACCGCTGCTGCGTGCGATCAGCACGATCAGCAAGCCGAGCAAAGTCACCGGCAGCGCCCACAGATAAACGGCCACACGCAGCATTAATCCTGATCCGCACGGGCAAACCAGCGCGCGCTGTGCATGCCCTCGCGCACGAACTGCGCATAAGCGCGCTCAAGCTGCGCCGCCGATCCCGCTGCGTACACATCGAAACGATGCAAATCCGGGTAGTCCAGCGCGATGCTGCGCAACAGGGTGTCCATGTCGTCGCTTGGCGCATGCGGCACGTAATTGAAATGGTCCAGCGCATCGGCCCAGGCACGGCACAGGTTGTCCTGATAATGCCCGGCGGCATCGGCCAGCCAATGCAGGTCCATCGACTCAGACAACTCCAGCGACATGGCGTGCTGGATCAGACTCTTGATCGGCGCGAAGCCCGCGCCAAAAGCCAGGAAAATCACCGGGCGTGGCGAATCCTCGTCCAGCACGAATTCGCCGTAGGGCCCTTCGACTTCCACCGTGTCGTTGGCCTTGACCGAGGTGAACAGCGCCTCGGCAAAGGCATCGTCCGGGCGGCGCGGAATCTGCACTTCGATGTGACGGTCTTCGCACGGGCAGCTGGCAATCGCGTAGCGCCCGCTTGCGCCGTTGACGCTGACCTGGATGCTCTGCCCGCCGAGAAAGCGCAATCGCTGGCTGCGCGGCGCCAGGATATGCAGCGCAGCCATCTGCGGGGTGAACACCTCGACCGATTTCACCTTCGCGCTCAATTGCTGCACGGGTATGTCGCGCGCGCCGGCCACATTCGCCTCGATCACCACATCGTTCACCGGGGCATAGGAACACAGCAGAATTGCGCCGGCCTCTTTATCGGCCGGCTTCAGCATGTAGTCGTGGGCATGAACCTTCTTCACCTCGCCCGACACCAGCCGGGCCTTGCAATCGCCGCAATTGCCGTTGCTGCAGCCGTAATTGAGCGATACGCCATGGCGCAGCGCGGCTTCCAGAATCGTCTCGTTGCCCTCGACGAAAAACTCGTGGCCGCTAGGCTGGATGGTGACGTGGGCCGACATGATCTTGAGCATCCGCTCCTGCACGATGAGCGCCTGTGCCTGCGCCGCGTTCGGCGGCATCTCGGCCATATTGCGCAGCAGAAAGGCGCGCACGCTGTGCAATGCATGGTGCGTTTCGGCGCTCGCCCCCTCATCCAGTTCGTCAATTTTTTCGTCCAGCCAGGTCATCACGTTGCCGTAGTGCAAAAGCAGCGCCTGGGCAGATGCGAAATCGTTGCCCAGCTCGTTCAGCCGCGCGGCCAGCACTTCCTTATCCGGCAGCACCAGATCGCGCACCCGTTTGGCAAAAGCCTTGTCCTTGATTTCCGTGACCCGGCGAAACTCCGCATCGTCGTCCCATTTCACCTGGGGGAAGGCGCGCAGCAGTTCGTCGAGCTCGATCATGCCGTCGAAGGTCGCCAACTCGCCGCTGCGGATCATGTCCTGCAGGGCATGGCGCGACTGTCCGACCAGTTTGGCGACGCGGGATAGCGGGAGTAGATGGCTCATGGCGCGATCTTACTCCGCGCTCACGGCAGACAAAATCGGCAATTCATCAAATTCTGAAATGCGGATTCGAACGCCTGCCGGCGCAGCCCCTACAATCGCAGCATGCCTGCCATCACCCCCCGTCCCTGCCCGGCCGACAACCGCGACGCACTCGAACAATCCGGCCTCGCGCCCATCTGGGCACGGCTGTACGCCGCGCGTGGCGTCACCCATCCCGACCAGGTGACGCACCGTCTGCCGCAACTGCTCGCACCCGCCGGGCTGCTGCACATCGAACAGGCTGCCCGCCTGCTGGCCGATGCGATTCGCGACCAGCGACGTCTGCTCATCATTGCCGACTACGATGCCGACGGCGCCACCGCCTGCGCAGTCGGCGTACGCGGCCTGCGCCTGCTCGGTGCGCAGGTGGATTTCATCGTGCCCAACCGGCTCGAACACGGCTACGGCCTCAGCCCCGACATCGTCAAACTCGCCGCCGAACGCGCGCCCGACCTGCTGGTTACGGTGGACAATGGCATTGCCGCGGTCGAGGGCGTGGCGGCGGCCAATGCGCTCGGCATTCCGGTGCTGGTCACCGACCACCACCTGCCCGGCGACGCCTTGCCGGACGCCGCCTGTATCGTCAATCCCAACCAGCCGGGCTGCGGCTTTGCGTCGAAAAATCTGGCGGGCGTCGGCGTCATGTTTTACGTATTGCTGGCGCTGCGTGCCGAACTGCGCCAGCGCGGCACCTACAGCCAGGCGCCGGAGCCCGACCTGCGCGCGCTGCTCGACCTGGTCGCGCTCGGCACCGTCGCCGACGTGGTCAAGCTGGACGCCAACAACCGTACCCTGGTCGAAAACGGCCTCGCCCGCATGCGCGCCGGCAAGGCCAGCGCC
>JAGVGD010000063.1 GCA_020057245.1 Thiobacillus sp.
GCGCACGCAGTTTGCGCACCAGCACCACGTCAAGCTCGCCGCCCAGTGCCCGCGCCAGCCGCTGGCCCATCGGCACCGCGCCGCGCGGGATGGCGAGGATCAGCGGATGCTGTCCCTTGTAGACGGCGAGCGCGTCAGCGAGCCGGTCGGCGGCTTGATTGCGGTTGGCGAAAACCATGGCGGACTCCTCATGTTTTTAACCTCTTCATCTTAGCTGTCGTTCCACAGTCGCGCTGCACCGCGCACGCCGCTCGAATCGCCGAATGCCGGCGGCACCAGCCGGGTGTCGACGCGATCGGAAAACACATAGCGCCGCCACAATTTCGGCACCGTGTCGTACAGCCGCGCGATGTTCGACATGCCGCCGCCGAGCACGATCACGTTGGGGTCGAGCAGATTGATGACACCGGCCAGTGCGCGCGCCAAGCGTTCTTCGTAGCGCGTCAGCGTGGCGCTGCAGGGGCCGTAACCGGCCGCCGCGAGCTGGGCGATTTCGTGGGCGGGCAGGTCTTCGCCGCCGTAACGCACATGGTCGGCGGCGAAGCCGGGGCCGGACAGCCAGGTTTCGATGCAGCCCTTTTTACCGCAGTAGCAGGCGGGCGCAGCTTCCAGCTCGCGCGGGCTGGGCCAGGGGTGGATCAGCGCTTCGCCGGTGGCGGGATGGCTGCCGGTAGCTGTGCGGTCGGCTTGGGTATGGGCGAACTGGAAGTAGGGCAGCGGCGAGTGGCCCCATTCGCCGGCGATGGCATTGACGCCGTTCAAGGCGTGGCCGTGCACCACCACGCCACTGCCGACGCCGGTGCCGAGGATCACGCCGAACACGCTTTCCGCCCCGGCCGCCGCACCGTCGACGGCTTCGGACAGCGCCAGGCAGTTGGCGTCGTTGGCCAGCCGCACTTCGCGCTGCAAGGCGGTTTCGAGATCGGCTTTGAGTGGCCGGCCATTGAGGCAGGTGGAGTTGCAGTTTTTCATCAGGCCGCTGGCGGGCGAGATGGCGCCGGGGGAAGCGACACCGACGCTGCCGGTTTGCTTCAGTTCGGCTTCGGCCGCGACAACCAGCCCGGCGATGGCGGCAACGGTGCCGGGATAGTCGCCCTGCGGGGTGGGGATGCGGCGGCGCAGGACTTCGCGGCCGCCTGAATCCAGCGCGATCAGCTCGATTTTGCTACCGCCGAGGTCGATGCCAAGGCGGAGGGGGGGGGCGTCGGTGCTAAAATCGCGCATTATTTTTGCGTTGGAATCAACATGGCAGGACATTCGAAATGGGCCAACATCCAGCACCGTAAAGGGCGTCAGGATGCCAAGCGCGGCAAGGTCTTCACCAAGCTTATCAAGGAAATCACCGTGGCGGCCAAGATGGGCGGCGGCGATCCGGCGATGAATCCGCGCCTGCGGCTGGCGATCGACAAAGCCAAGGCCGAGTCGATGCCGAAGGACAACATCGAAAACGCGGTCAAGCGCGGCAGCGGCCAGCTCGACGGCGTCAACTACGAAGAAGCGCGCTACGAAGGCTACGGCATCGGCGGCGTCGCGGTGATCGTCGATTGCCTCACCGACAACAAGACCCGCACCGTCGCCGACGTCCGCCACGCTTTCACCAAGCACGGCGGCAACATGGGCACCGACGGCTGCGTGGCATTCCAGTTCAAGCACTGCGGCCAGATTATCCTGGAGCCTGGCGCTTCCGAAGACGCGGTGATGGATGTCGCGCTCGACGCCGGCGCCGACGACATCATTCCCAACGAAGACGGTTCGATTGAAGTGCTGACTTCGCCTGATCCCAAGGCGTTCGAAACAGTGAAAGAAGCGCTCGAAAAAGCCGGGTTCAAACCGGCGGTGGCCGAAATCACCATGCGCGCCGAAGGCGAGACCGAACTCGCCGGCGACGACGCAGTCAAGATGCAGAAGATCCTCGACGCGCTGGAAGTGCTCGACGACGTGCAGGATGTCTACACCAACGCCGTGCTGCCGGAATAAACCCCGTTGTGCGCATCCTCGGCATTGATCCCGGATTGCGCATTACTGGCTTCGGCTTGATCGAGCAGACCGGCCAGAAGCTGGCCTATGTCGCCAGCGGCGTCATCAAAAGTGGCGAGGGCGAATTGCCGCAGCGCCTCGGTGTGTTGTTCGCCGGGCTGAACGAGGTGATTGCCACCTGGCGGCCCGACACCTGCGCGGTGGAAATCGTCTTCGTCAACGTCAACCCGCAATCCACCCTGCTGCTCGGACAGGCGCGCGGCGCGGCCATCTGTGCGGCGGTATCGAATGAGTTGCTGGTGGCGGAATACACCGCGCTGCAAATCAAGCAGGCAGTGGCGGGCCACGGCAAGGCGGCCAAGGAACAGGTGCAGGAAATGGTCAAACGCCTGCTGAACCTGCCGGTGGCGCCCACCGCCGATGCCGCCGACGCGCTGGCTTGCGCGATCACTCACGCGCATGGCAGCCGGCTCGGCGCACACTCCACGGCGGGCTATCGCGTCAAAGGGGGACGTCTCGTATGAACACTGCTACAACAACACCGCTGGAGCCATCGCGCGCGCGTCTCGCCAATCCGTTTTCCCGTTACCTGCTGGCGACGCGTCCTGCCTTTCTTACCATCACGATCGCAGGCTGCCTGCTCGGCTTTGCCACGGCGGTTGCCGGCAGCATGTCGTTCGACTGGACGCGTGCACTGGTCACCCTGCTGCTGGCCTTGCTGGCGCATGCGGGCATCAATGTGCTCAACGATTATTGCGATCATCTGAACGGTACCGACGCGCGCAACACGCAGCGCATCTATCCCTTTACCGGTGGCAGCCGCTTCATTCAGAACGGCGTGCTGTCGCCGCACCAAGTGCGGCTTTTTGCTGTCGCGCTGTTTGCCGCCACCATTACCGGCGGGCTGTGGCTGCTCAGCGCGGCAGGCGCAGGCCTGTTCTGGATCGGGCTGGCCGGGCTGGTCATCGGCTGGGCATACTCGGCGCCACCGTTGCAATTGAACAGCCGGGGCCTGGGCGAACTGTGCGTCGCAACCGGATTCCTGCTCATCGTCGCCGGCGCGGACTATGCGCAGCGCGGCGCGTGGGCAGCGTTACCTTGGCTGGCCGGCGCACCTTATGCACTGCTGGTCGCCAATATTCTCTACATCAACCAGTTTCCCGACCGCGACGCCGACCGCGCCAGCGGCAAGCTGCACTGGGTGGCACGGCTGAAACCGCAGACTGCCGCCTGGGGTTATGGCCTGATGCTGATGCTGGCGGCGCTGGCGCTGCTGGGCGGCATGCTGCTCGGAGCCTTGCCGTGGGCTGCCGCATGTGCGCTGGTCGCATGGATACCCGCCGTGCTGGCGTGGCGTCAACTGCGGCGGTTTGCTGCGACACCCGGGCAACTCGCCCCGGCCATCAAGCTGACCCTGCTTGCCGCGCATGTGCTGCCCTTGCTGCTTGCGGCTATCCTGCTGCTATCTGGAGGTTTTTTCATGATCGGTCGCACCCCATGATCGGACGTATCGTCGGTACGCTCGCCGCCAAGCAGCCGCCGCAAGTGCTGGTGGATGTGGGCGGAGTGGGCTACGAAATAGACGTGCCGATGAGCACGTTCTACAACCTGCCCGCACTGGGCGAAAAAGTCAGCCTGCTCACCCATCTGGCGATTCGCGAAGACGCGCATCTGCTGTATGGGTTTTCCAGTGAGATCGAGCGCACCGCGTTTCGCGAATTACTGAAAGTCTCCGGCATCGGCGCGAAAACCGCGCTGTCGGTGTTGTCCGGCCTGAGCGTCAATGACTTGTCGGCAGCGATCGCTGCGCAGGAAATCGGCCGCATCGTCAAAGTCCCGGGCATCGGCAAGAAAACCGCCGAGCGACTGTTGCTGGAACTCAAGGGACGGCCGGTGTTTGCCGGTGCGATTGCCAGTGCGGCGCCGGCCGGGGTGTCGGATGACGTGCGCCAGGCCCTGCTGGCGTTGGGCTACAACGAACGCGAAACGACCGAAGCCCTGCGCGCGTTGCCACCCGACCTGCCGGTGAGCGAAGCGATCCGGCAAGCCTTGCGATCCCTGTCCCGGGCCTGATGTGAGCGCACCCGGCATCCCGCTTTCTCCGCGTCCGGCTTCGCTGCGACGCTATTTTGTCTGGCTACTGCTGGGCGTGATCGGCCTGTTTGTCGGGGGCATGGCGCTGAGCGTGGCATTCAGCCTGCGGGCGAACGAGGCAGCCGAGCTGCGTTTGCTGCGTCTGGGAGCCGAGCAGGCGGCCGCCAGCGTGACCCGTGACTGGAATTATTACCAGGAAGTGGTGGACAACCTGGCACACGATTCGGAGCTGATCGACCTGATGCTGGTGGGGACGGACATGGAGAAGCAGGTGTGGGCAACGGCTCGCCAGCGCTTGCTCCCCGGCGTTCTGGGGCTGGCGCTGACCAGCCCGGCAGGCAAGATCTATGGCAATGCGGCCGCCCAGCGGGTGGGTCCCTTGTGTCTGCGTGAGTTGTCGAACACGCTCGATGGAGAACGCAATCAGGTTCTGGTCCACCGCGACAAGCCCGGTTACGAGCATGTCGACCTGCTGACGGAAGTACGAAGCCCGGATGGCGAAATGCTCGGCAAGATTTTTACGAGCGTGCGCATGGCGCAGCTGCAGCGCATCGTCGACGATTCGACCCGCCCGGGCGATGCCATCCGGCTGTTGGACTCGACCGGACAGGCCGTGGTCGGCAGTGGCGCCGTGTCAGGCGCGATGCGCGAGGTGCGGGTGCCGGTGCCGGCGATGGGATGGACGCTGGTGGCGCAGATGCCGATCCGTTTTGGCGGTTTTGGCGGATGGCTGCAGATTCTGGCGGGCATTCTTACCCTGGCAGGCGTGCTGGGCTTGCTCATCGTGACTGCTCTACGCATGCGTCGTCCGGTGATGCAGGATATCGCGGCGGCGCAGGATGCGCTGTCCTGCCTTACGCGCGACGAAAACGTGCGGCCTATCGTGACCCGCTATGTGGAATTTGCGCCGGTCGCAGCAAACATCAACCGCATCGCCTTGCATTTGCAGGAACAGCGCGATCAGCTGGAACACTTGAGCCTGACGGATTCCCTCACCGAGTTGCCCAATCGCCGCGCCTTTGAAATGGTTTTCTCGCAAGCCTTGGGCCTGGCCGAGCGGAACCAGGCGATAGCACTGGTGATGATCGATATCGACTACTTCAAGAGCGTCAACGACCGCTATGGGCATGGCGTGGGCGACCAGGTATTGCTTGCGCTGGCGCAATCGCTGAAAGCCCTGACCCGGCGTGCGGACATGGCCGCGCGGCTGGCGGGCGACGAATTCACCGTGTTGCTGTCCGGCCTCGATCCTGCCGGGGTGAATGCCTGGTACCAGCGTCTGGACGACCATTTCAAGGCGCGTCTGGGCGCGCTCGGCCTCGAATTGCAGGCAGGCCTCAGCGCGGGCCAGACCTGGCTCGGCAGTGCCGGCGTCGATTCGATGAACGAAGCGCTGATACGCGCCGACCGCGCGCTGTATCGCGCCAAGGCGTTGGGGCGCGGACAGTTGGTGCAGGAAGCCACGCTGCCCCCGGATACCCCGGAGTAGAATCCGCGCTTGCCCGCTTCCCTTTCCCCGGCGCCATGATCGAAACCGACCGCCTTATCGCTCCCGCCGCTGTCAGTCCCGTCGAAGAACAGATCGAACGCGCGCTGCGGCCGCGCACGCTGGCCGAATACGTCGGCCAGGTGAAGGCGCGCGAGCAGCTCGAAATCTTCATCCATGCGGCGAAAAAGCGCAGCGAAGCGCTCGACCACGTGCTGCTGTTCGGCCCGCCGGGGCTGGGCAAGACCACGCTGGCGCACATCATTGCGCGCGAGATGGGCGTCAACCTGCGCCAGACCTCGGGCCCGGTGCTGGAACGCGCGGGCGACCTCGCGGCGCTGTTGACCAACCTCGAACCCAACGACGTGCTGTTCATCGACGAGATCCACCGCCTGAGTCCGGTGGTGGAAGAAGTGCTGTACCCCGCGCTGGAAGATTTCCAGATCGACATCATGATCGGCGAAGGCCCGGCGGCGCGCTCGGTCAAGCTCGACCTGCCGCCGTTCACGCTGGTTGGCGCCACCACCCGCGCGGGCATGCTCACGAATCCGCTGCGCGACCGCTTCGGCATCGTCGCGCGGCTGGAGTTTTATACGGCGGAAGAGCTCGGCTACATCGTGCATCGTTCGGCCGGCTTGCTGCAGATGAATCTGGAAGAAGCCGGCGCACTGGAAATCGCCCGCCGCTCGCGCGGCACCCCGCGCATTGCGAATCGATTGCTGCGGCGGGTGCGCGATTACGCCGAGGTCAAGGCCGACGGCCACGCCACCGGCGCGGTGGCCGACGCGGCGCTGGTGATGCTCGAGGTCGATCGCGCCGGGCTCGACATGATGGACCGCAAGCTCTTGTCGGCGGTAGTCGAAAAATTCAT
This sequence comes from Thiobacillus sp., assembly GCA_020057245.1. GTDB lineage: Bacteria > Pseudomonadota > Gammaproteobacteria > Burkholderiales > Thiobacillaceae > Thiobacillus. The sequence continues at coordinate 6,429 of JAGVGD010000063.1, forward strand.
GGGCGGCCCGGTCGGGCTGGATAACGTCGCGGCCGCCATCGGCGAAGAGCGCGACACCATCGAAGACGTGCTGGAACCCTATCTGATCCAGCAGGGCTACCTGCAACGCACGCCGCGCGGCCGCATCGCCACGCCGCTGGCGTATCGCCATCTCGGCCTTGCGATGCCGTCCAGCGAGCCGGACCTGTTTTGAGCGCAGCTGTTTTGAGCATGGAATTCAGCTGGCCTGTCCGCGTCTACTGGGAAGACACCGACGCCGGTGGCGTGGTGTATTACGCCAACTATCTCAAGTTCATGGAACGCGCCCGTTCGGAGTGGCTGCGTGCGCTGGGCTTCGAACAGGACGTGCTGCGCGACGCGCAGGGCGTGGTGTTCGTGGTGCGGCGGGTGGAAGTCGATTACCTGGCGCCGGCGCGCTTCAACGATGCGCTGGCGGTGTCGGTCAAGCTCAAGCGCATCGGCGGCGCCAGCCTGACGGTGGAACAAAGCGTGGTTCGCGGCGTCACACCTCTGATTGCCGCGCGGGTGACGCTGGCGTGCGTCGATGCGGCCCTGTTCAAACCCGTTAAAATTCCTGCGTCCATCCTGTCTGCCCTGGAACCCGTCACGTGAACCCCGAACTCAGTCAAGACCTGTCCTTGATGCACCTCGTCTGGAATGCCTCGTTGCCGGTGCAGTTCGTCATGCTGCTGCTGCTCGGCGCTTCGCTGATGTCGTGGTGGGTGATTTTCATCAAGCTGTTCACGCTCAAGCGCGCGCGCCAGCTGACCGACCAGTTCGAGCACGAATTCTGGGGCGGCAGCGATCTCAACGCGCTGTACCAGCGGATCTCCAGCGGGCGCGAAAGCGTGTGCGAAATGGGCCGCATCTTCGAGGCCGGATTTCGCGAATTCCTCAAGCTGCGCGGCCAGTCCGGACAGTCGATCAACGTCATCCTTGACGGCACCCGCCGCGCCATGCGCGCCACCTATCAGCGCGAACTCGACAGCCTCGAATCGCATCTGTCGTTTCTCGCCACGGTCGGTTCGGTGTCGCCCTATGTCGGGTTGTTCGGCACGGTGTGGGGCATCATGATCGCGTTCGTGGGGCTGTCCAGCGTGGCGCAGGCGACGCTGGCGCAGGTGGCGCCGGGCATCGCCGAAGCGCTGATCGCGACTGCGATGGGGCTGTTTGCCGCGATCCCGGCCGTGGTCGGCTACAACCGCTACACCCACGACATCGACCGCCTCGCCAACCGCATGGAAAGCTTCATGGAGGAGTTCTCCAACATCCTGCAACGGCAGGCGACGAAGTAAGCCAGGCCATGGCACGCATTCGCAAGCAGGTCGCCCAGATCAACGTCGTTCCGATGATCGACGTGATGCTGGTATTGCTGGTGATTTTCATGGTGACGGCGCCCTTCATCAATCCGGCCCAGGTCGAGCTGCCGAGCGTGGGCAAAACTTCGCAGACTCCGGCGCAACCGCTCGAAGTCATCATCAAGGCATCCGGCGACTACCTGCTGAAGAACCGTGCCACCGGCGAAACCGAACGCGGCGTGACGCAGCGCGAACTGGCCGCCGCGTTGGAAGAGCTGCACCGCACATCACCGGATCAGCCGGTGGTGATCGCGGCAGACAAGAACGTGCGCTACGAGGAAGTGATGCACACCATGGACCTGTTGCAAAAGGCGCAGATCACCCGCATCGGTCTGCTCGCCCGCCCGGCGTCATGAAGCCGATACGGGAGGCTGCCCAGGTCCGGCGCGACAACCCGAAATGGGTGGCCGGCTCCCTGGCGTTCGGCGTGCATGTGGTGTTCGTGCTGTTGCTGGTGTTCGGCGTGTCGTGGCAAACCGAGCATCCCGCGCCGGTGATGGTCGATTTGTGGCAGAGCCTGCCCGCGGCGGAGTCACACCCGGTTGCGATTAAACCGCCGGAGCCCGCCAAGCCTGTTCCTGCGCCTGAACCTGCGCCCACGCCCAAGCCGGTTGCCGAAGAGCCGCCGCCACCCAAAGCGCCAGACATCGCGCTGGAAAAGAAACGTGCTGAAACCGAACGTCTGAAAAAGCTCAAAGCCATCCAGCAAGCCGATGATCGGGTGCGGAAAGACGCCGCTCTAGCCGAAGCCGACGCGCTGAAGAAAACACGCGACAAACAGGCGGCCGAGCAGAAGCAGCAGGCCTTGCTGCGTCAGATGGAAGCCGACGAACTCAAGCAAAGCATGGCAAACGAGTCCGCGGCGAATACCGCCCGTGCGGCCAAACAGGCTGAAGCGCAGGCTGCGGGCGCGCGACAGGGTGCGCTGGCGCAAACCGTCGGCAAGTATCGCGATCTGATCAGCGCCACCGTGCGCGGCAATACCCGCCTGCCCGACAATCTGAAAGGCAATCCGCAGGTGCGTTGCCTGGTGAAACTGCTGCCCACCGGTGACGTCGTGAGCGTGCGGGTGACGCAATCGAGCGGCAATCCGGCGTATGACGCTGCGGTGGTGCGTGCGATCGAAAGGTCCTCGCCGCTGCCGCTGCCTGCCGAGCGCGAAGCGCGCGCAGCCTTCGTGCCGGAACTTTCCTTCAGCCATCGCCCTCAAGAGTGAGGCGGCCATAGGGCCGGCCGCAGTCGGCTATACTCGGCCGACAGCTTTTTTCCTCGAGACTCCCCCCATGCTGCGTGCTGTTTTCCTGTTTCCCCTGTTTTTTCTGGCGCTGTTGAGTGCGCCGTTCGCCGCGCACGCGGCGATGGAAATCGAGGTGGTGGGCGGTGCGGCCAACCGGATTGCGATTGCGCTGCTGCCGTTTGCCGCTGCGCAGAATCAGCCAGCGCCCGCGTTGCAGCAGATCGTGGGCGACGATCTCAAGCGCAGCGGCCAGTTCAGCCTGCTGGAGACGCATGGCATGGCGCCGCCCGACCTTGCGCTTGTCGGCATCGGCGACTGGCGCAGCAAGGGTGCCGAGGCCGTCGTGGCGGGGCAGGTGACGGCTTTGTCCGGCGGCCGTTTCGAAGTGAAATTCCGCTTGCTCGACGCGGTGAAGCAGACGCAGCTGGCCGGTTACAGTTACACCATCACGGCAGGACAGTGGCGCGCCACCGCGCACCAGATCGCCGACATCATTTACGAAAAACTGACCGGCTCGCGCGGTGCGTTCGCCAGCCGCATCGCCTACGTGCAGAAGCAGGGCAAGCGCTACGAACTGAAAGTGGCCGATGCCGACGGGCAGAATCCGCGCACGGTGGTGCGCTCCGGCGAGCCGTTGATTTCACCGGCGTTTTCGCCCGATGGCACGAGCCTGGTCTACGTGTCGTTCGAAGACAAGAAACCCATCGTGTACGTGCAGTCGCTGCGCGATGGCGGCCGCCGCAAAGCCGCTGCGTTCAAAGGCTCCAATTCGGCGCCGGCGTGGGCGCCCGACGGCAGGCGGCTGGCCGTGGTGCTGACACGCGACCAGGCCTCGCAGATATACCTGATCAACGTGGACGGCAGTGGCCTCACCCGACTGACCCAGGGCGGCAACATCGACACCGAGCCGGTATTTTCGCAGGACGGCCAGACCGTGTATTTCACCTCCGATCGCGGCGGCAGCCCGCAGATTTACCGGGTGGCGGCCAGCGGCGGCGAACCCAAACGCCTGAGCTTTGGCGGCAGCTACAATGTGTCCCCCACGCTCAGCCCGGATGGCCGCTATCTGGCCTATATTGGTCGGGACGGCGGACGCTTCAGGGTGGTGCTGCAGGATCTGGCGAATGGCCAGACCCGCGTGCTGACCGACAGCGCGCGCGACGAGTCGCCGAGCTTCGCCCCGAATAGCCAGTCGGTGCTGTACGCAACCGTGCAGGGCGGTCGTGGCGTACTGGGTACCGTGAGCCTGGATGGGAAAACCCGTGCCCGCTTGTCCGAACCGGGTGTCGATGCGCGCGAGCCCGATTGGGGGCCGTAAATCGCATTGCTTGCCCGTTTTTTGTAGTGCCCGTATTTTGCTGTTAACAGGAGAGATCACATGAACAAGATTTTTGGCATTGCCCTGCTGGCCCTGACCCTTTCGGCGTGCAGCAGCACCGGCGATAAGGCGGCCGTCGAAGACCGCACCGGCGGCACGACCGGCACCGCAACCCAGGCCGGCGATGGCAAGCCTGCCGGCAATGGCACCGAGACCACCGGGCTGGGTGCAGAAGGGGTGAAGGGCAGCGCGATCGACGGCGGCAAGTTTGCCGGCGACCCGCGCAAGGACCCGGCCAGCCCCTTGTCCAAACGCAGCGTTTACTTCGATTACGACAGCTTTGTGGTGAAAGAGGAATACAACCCGGCGCTCGAAGCGCATGCCGCCTATCTTGTGTCCAAGCGTGACGCGCGTGTGGTGCTGCAGGGCAATACCGACGAGCGCGGCAGCCGTGAATACAACCTCGCGCTGGGACAAAAACGGGCCGAAGCGGTACGCAAGGCGCTGGCCGTGCTGGGAGTGACGGATGCGCAGCTGGAAGCGGTGAGCTTCGGCGAAGAAAAGCCGCGCGACGAGGCGGATAACGAAGCCGCTTATGCCGAGAACCGCCGTGTCGATGTGGTGTATGGCGACGAGTAAAGCGTGATGAAGCAGGTGTGGGGTTTGATTTTTGCGGCGCTGCTTGGGCCGGTACAGGCGGCAGACACGGCAGAGCTGGGGCGTCCGGCCACGCTGGAAACCGGGGTGCAACCCAGCCAGAGCATGCTCGGCATGCTGAAGGAAATCGAGACGCTGAAGGCCGAGGTCGCCAAGCTGCGCGGCCTGACCGAAGTGCAGGCGCATCAGCTCGATACCCTGGACAAACGGCAAACCGATCTGTACACGGATCTGGACCAGCGGCTGAGCGAACTGGTCAAAGCGGCCAAGGCTGCGCCGGTGGCAGCCCCCGTTGCACCAGGGGCTGGCGCTTCGCCGGCGGTCGATCCTCAGGCCGAAACGGCCGCTTACGAAGCTGCGCTCAAGCTGTTTCGCGAAGACGACTACAAGGGCGCGATTGCCGATTTCAAGGCCTTTCTCAAGACCTGGCCCGACAGCGCTCTGGCACCCAATGCGCAATACTGGATCGGGTATGCGTATTACGGTCTGAAGGATTACAAAACCTCGCTGGCCCATCAGCAGAAGCTGGTCGTGGCTTACCCCGCCAGCAACAAGGTGCCGGACGCCATGCTCAATATCGCCACCAATCAGGTCGCGCTGAACAAGCTGCCCGCCGCGCGCAAGACGCTTGAACAACTGGTCGCCACGTATCCCGGCACCCCCGCAGCGACCCAGGCGAGCAAACGGCTGGCTGCACTCAAATAATCATGGTCGATGCGCTGACCCTTCGTGTAAGCGAGGTGTTCCTATCGCTGCAGGGTGAGACCAGCCGCGCCGGTTTGCCGACGGTGTTCGTGCGCCTGACCGGCTGCCCGTTGCGCTGCCGCTGGTGCGACACGCCCTACAGTTTTCAGGGCGGCGAAACCGTCACCCTCTCCTCGTTGCTGGCGCGAATTGCGGATTTCGGCGTGCCGACCGTGTGCGTGACCGGCGGCGAACCGCTGGCGCAAAAGAATTGCCCGGCCTTGCTGGGCGCCTTGTGCGACGCCGGCTATTCCGTTTCGCTGGAAACCAGCGGCGCGCTCGACGTGTCCGGCGTGGACCCGCGCGTATCGCGCATTGTCGACATCAAGGCGCCGGGGTCTGGCGAAGAAGCGCGCAACCGCTGGGACAATCTGGCGCACCTGACGCCGCACGATGAAATCAAGTTTGTGCTGGCCAGCCGCACCGATTACGACTGGGCGTGCGAGGTCATGCACGCGCAGAAGCTGGCGCAAATCTGCCCGGTGCTGTTTTCCCCGGTGCAGGGCGAACTGCCGCCGACTGAGCTTGCCGACTGGGTGATCGCCGACCGCCTGCCGGTGCGCATGCAGGTGCAGCTGCACAAAATCCTTTGGGGCAATACGCCCGGAAAATGAAACCTGTGGTCACAATGAAATCTGCGGTCATTCTGTTATCGGGCGGACTGGATTCCGCCACCGTGCTGGCCATCGCGCGCGATGCCGGCTATGCCTGCCACACGCTGAGCCTTGATTACGGCCAGCGCCACAACGCCGAACTGGCGGCGGCTACTTGCCTGGCCAAGAGCCTGGGCGCGGTCGAGCACCGCGTGCTGCGGCTGGGTCTGGGCGATTTTGGCGGTTCGGCGCTGACCGATGCCCGCATCGCCGTGCCCGAAGCGCCCACCACCGGTATTCCGGCCACCTATGTGCCGGCGCGCAACACCGTCATGCTGTCGCTGGCTTTGGCCTGGACCGAGGTGCTGGGCGGGCGCGACATCTTCATTGGCGTCAATGCGGTGGATTATTCGGGCTACCCCGATTGCCGCCCCGAATTCATCGCCGCCTTCGAACACATGGCTAACCTCGCCACCCGGGCCGGGGTCGAAGGCGCCCAGCTGCGGGTGCATGCGCCGCTGCAATATCTGTCCAAGGCCGAAATCATCGAGCGCGGCATCGCGCTGGGCGTGGATTACGCGCAAACCGTAAGCTGCTACCAGGCTGACCTGGACGGTCAGGCCTGCGGGCGTTGCGATGCCTGCCGCTTGCGGCGCGAGGGTTTCCGCGCAGCAGGCATCCCCGATCCGACGCGCTATGCGGCCGGCGATTGAGTCGCGCAGCCAGGCAGGCCCGGTTCCTACCTGTTCCAATGGTATTTATTGGTCAGCCAGACTTGCGCGCAAACGCATTATGATTCGGCCACTTTTCCGGGTGCCCGCAGCGGCCCTGCCTATCCATTCCAGACGAGGAATAGACGCATGACCTATGCCGATTTCGCCAGCTCACAATCATTTTTGCTGTGGTCGACCTTTGCGATCGCCCTGATCATGGGCGCGCTGGTCAACAAGACCAATTTCTGCACCATGGGGGCGGTGTCCGACTGGGTCAACATGGGCGACACCGGGCGCCTGCGCGCCTGGCTGCTGGCCATCGCGGTCGGCGTGCTGGGCGTGACGGGGCTCGAAGCAGCCGGCGTGGTGAACCTCTCCGCCACGTTCCCGCCCTACCGCCAGTCCAGCCTGCCCTGGCTGGAATATGGACTCGGCGGCCTGCTGTTCGGCATCGGCATGACGCTCGCCTCCGGTTGCGGCAACAAGACCCTGATCCGCATCGGCGGCGGCAATCTCAAGTCGATCATGGTGCTGCTGGTCATCGCCGTGATCGCCTATTTCATGATCAACCCCTTCCCGGGCAGCGACAAAACCCTGTATTCCACGCTGTTCTACCCTTGGACCAACCCGACCGCCATCGCGCTCTCCGGCAACCAGGACCTCGGCGCAATGCTGTTCGCCGACAACGTCGCCACCGGCCGCATGGTGGCCGGCGGCGTCATCGGCGGCCTGCTGCTGGTGTGGGTTTTCCTGTCGGCCGATTTTCGCGGCAACTTCGACAACATCCTCGGCGGCCTCGTCGTCGGTCTCGCGGTGCTCGCCGCCTGGTATGTGAGCAGCAACGTCATGGTCGACGCCGATGGCGAAATCCTCTCGCTGCAGGCCTATGTGCAGGACTGGGAACTCTATGCGCCCGCCGACGCCGTCCGTCCCGCTGCCGCCGGCCCGCTTGCCGCGCAGTCCTTCACCTTCATCAACCCCATGGGGCAAACGCTCGGCTACGCGGCCAGCGGTTTCGACCGCACCCTGCTGACCTTCGGCATCATGGCGCTGGCCGGCGTCGTCGCAGGCTCCCTGCTGTGGTCGCTGATTTCGCGCAGCTTCCGCATCGAATGGTTCGCCTCGGCCCGCGACTTCGTCAACCACCTAATCGGCGCGACCCTGATGGGCTTCGGTGGCGTGCTGGCGATGGGCTGCACCATCGGCCAGGGCATCACCGGCTTTTCCACCCTGGCCCTGGGTTCCATCCTGACCTTCGTCGCGATCGTGTTGGGCAGCGCGGCCACCATGAAAGTGCAGTACATGCTGATGATGCGCGCCGAGGGGTGAGATTGCCCGGCGGTTGAGGGTCGATGCGGATGACGCCGTGCTTCAAAAAACCGTCATAAGCCTTTACCCGGACGCACCGATTCGGCTATAATTTCGCGCTTTCACGGATAGGGCTTCAGCCAGCAGGCTGCTGCAAAATCCACGGGTCGGTAGCTCAGCCGGTAGAGCAGCGGACTTTTAATCCGTTGGTCCCGAGTTCGAATCTCGGCCGACCCACCAACAAAGCAAAAAGCCACGGTTCTCCGTGGCTTTTTGCTTTGTTGGTGGCATTAAACCGTTAACGTACTCATCGAGTTTCATCCAAATATTCTGCGGGCGTGAGCACGCACAATCCATTTAGCAGCAACCCGCACGGCGAACGTCTCGAACGTTGTGGGTTGTAGCTGTGGGTTATCGCATTTATGCCGTTTTTGTGCGCAGCCTGAAACGGCTGTCAGGTTAAGCCGGTCATTGCCGCCCAATAGGATGCTCGGCGATAAACTGGCGCAGGGCTGAATCCATTCGGGTCTGCCAGCCTTCGCCCGTTGCGCGAAACTGCGTCACCACATCACGCGACAGGCGAATGGTGATGCGTTCCTTCGTCACTTCTGCCTTTGGGCGGCCAATACGGGCAATCGGTTTCACCTTTTCCCATTCCTCGTCGGACAGTGAATAGGCATCCGGGTCGGCATCAATGCCTGTTTGAATACGGGCATCCTCTTGGGGCGTTGGAATGATTGTTCCAGGTTTAAGTTTGGGCATAGCGTTTTACCTCTCTCCGGTTGGCCTTGCGCAAGCTGATGATCCGGCGTTCTTCACCGCGATCAACAAATACCACGTTAAATAGACGGTCACCGATGTAGCCAATGCCAATCATGCGGAGCTCACCATAACCATGCCGCTAATCAAGCCATATCACGGCTTCATCCCATTCGAATCCGGACGCATCGGCAAGCGGGACACCATGCTTTTCAATGTTGCTCGCGTCTTTGCGAGGGTCGAATGTGACTTCCATGTTAGTTATTGTATGCACATAAATAAGGGCTGGCGAATTCTTTGTTTAAAAACCGCTAAGCCCAGCTGACAAAATGCGGCACATCGTGACCTGAAGCGGCGGTGCAAATCCCGTTGCGCACGGCGGACTGATTGTGCGCTGCGCCAGTCTGGCGGCACAGTTCCCACGCTGCGCAAGGCCTGCAGCGCGATTCGATGAATTTAATGCGGGTTCGCCTAAAGTTGGCACGGCTGCTGCACGTTAACGAGCCAGACACGGCGAACACGTGTTCATTCTCAACTATTCAAGGAGCATCAAAATGGAAATGAAAGTTATGGCACGTAAAGCCCAGCAAGGCTTCACCCTGATTGAATTGATGATTGTGGTGGCGATTATTGGTATTTTGGCGGCGGTGGCGATTCCAGCTTATTCAGATTACACGGTCAAAGCCAAGGTTGGCAATGCGTTGTCAGCTGCTGACAGCCTCAAGACAGCGGTGGCTCTGTGTGCGCAAGAGACTGGTGATGTCGCTAACTGTGATGGGGGCACCTTTGGAATCCCGGCTGACGCTGACTTTACTGCGACCAAAGAGGTGGATTCAGTAGTGGTTTCAGGCGGCGAGATTGAGCTGACCTTGGCAAGCGGAATCCATGCTGATGTCGATGGTACGACCATCACTATGGCCTCAACGCTGGGTGAAACCGCACTTACTTGGAACATTACTGGCTCGACTACCCATGTCGCTGCTTTGGCCGCGATTGAGAAGAACAACATCTAACTGGGTGAAAAGAACAATAAGGGTCAGACCCTTATTGTCGAAACGGCCACCTTCGGGTGGCCATTTTTTTGTGAAAAAAACAAAAAGGCACAAAAAGGCACAAAAAGGGACACAAAAAGGGGACGCTACCCTTTTTTGCGCTAGCCTCCAAGTCATGCCCAGGCAATCCAGAACCGTTTTTGCCGGTGTTCCACACCACATCACACAGCGCGGCAATCGACGCGAGGACATTTTCTTTGTGGACGAAGACCGTGAGGCGTATCTGGCCTGGTTCCAGGAGTATTGCGAGAAATTCGAGGTTGAAATACTCGCTTATTGCCTGATGACTAATCACGAGAACAAAGGGGACGCTACCATTTTCTGGGAATAAGGGTAGCGTCCCCTTTAGTCTGGTTTCCAATACGGCTGTTCCACCGTTCTTTGCTAAACTGCGGGCGTGAAATTTACACAGTATTTTTTGTCCATGCGGCAACGCCCTGATCGCGCTTCGATCAGGCTGGAATGGATTCAGCATGTAATTGATCATCCGGAAAAGGAAGCGATCCAGGCAGATGGGCGGGTTCGCCGCTGGGCTGCCGTTTCGGAAGCCGAAGGTAGATATCTTCGCGTGATTCTCCTGCCAGATATGGAAACGGTGCATAACGTATTTTTTGATCGAAGGTTCTCATTATGAAGATTAAATATTTTCAAGATACCGATACGCTCTACATTGAGTTCAAGTCAACGGCTGTGAGCGAGAGCCGGGATCTGGATGAGAATACCCTGCTGGATCTGGATGCGGATGGCAATGTTTGCGGCATTACGGTTGAACATGCGCGTGATCGTGCGGATATTCCGCAATTTTCCTTTGAGCAAATCGCGGCTTAAGAAAGCGAATCGATAAAGAATCGATAAAGGGTAGCGTCACCTTTAGAAGTGGTGACAACTGACAGCA